>CANFHS010000070.1 GCA_947446835.1 Bacteriovoracaceae bacterium | reverse complement strand
GGCAACCCAGCTCGGCCATCACCCAGCTCATCCAGGGTGTCTGGGACCAGGAGCCGGCACGGGCGTTTCACCTGCTGCGGCAGCGCATCTTTTCAACGGCCCAAGCCACGCCCCTGGATCAGGCCATGGTGAAAGTGGCGGCTCGCAAGCTCTGCGACGCCCTGACCGGAGGCGCGGTCCCTGCCCCCGGAGTCTCGACCCGGACGGCAACCCTCACCTGGAATGAAATCACGCCCCAACAGAAGCTTTCCCTGCCTGGACTTCCCCCGCTCCCCGCCCCGCTTGCCTGGCCCGGCACTTCGGCCCTCCGGCAACCTTGGCCCTGGTTGCAGCTGACCTGCGCCTTGGCCGAAGCCCGGCCCCTGCACGCGGACCGTCCGCGCCATGCGCGAAGCCGCCCCATCGCGGCCGTGCTGCTGGACGCCCAGGGCCAGCCGCTGGACTGGAGCCACAACGAGGGCGCGGTCAACCGCACGCACCATGCGGAGCTACTGCTCCTGCAACGGCACTTTGCCCGCACGGGCCAACCGCTGGCCCCAGGCACCCTGCTCCTGACCAGCCTCAAGCCCTGCCGGATGTGCGCGGCCGCCATCTGCTGGGCCGCGGGCCCTCAACTGGACACAATGCAGGTTCTTTACGTGCACGATGACCCCGGCCCCAACGCCCAACACACGGCGCTGGATTCTCACAATTCCGTTCAGAAAAAAATGAGTCAAAGTTGACACAGTAGTTCAAGAATTCGTGAAGCGGTATTCTAGGAGTGGGCCCCTGATCGGCCCCTCAGGACACCGCCATGAAGTTCAGAAAAGGCGCCGGTTTGCCGAAAAGCAGTGAGGACCTTCCCCTTCGGGAAGAGTCACCCCTTTCGCTTTCGATGAAAAACCGACACCTGGCACAAGCGACTTGGACTGTCCTTGCCCTGACCGTGGCTGCGGTCGGGTCTTCCTTTGATGCGCGCTCAGCCGACTACGAAGGCTCGGCTTCGGGCGCGACCCGGACCGTGGCCAATGGGGCGGTCACCTGGGACTGGTACCGCAAGCAGATCGAGGAGCAGAAGATCACTTCGATCGAGGAAGCCCTGCGCATCCTTCCCGAAAATTATCGCGCCAAATACACGCTCATGTTCAAGAGCCGAAGCCTCCACCAGTCCAGCTTCCGCGACCCGCGCGTGCTGATGTACGGCCCGGACGCCACCTTCATCATCAGCTTCAACGGCGATCCTTCCCAGCGGGGCTTCCAGGCCGTCGAAACGATGGAGTTCGACCGCGGCACCAGCCGCTTCCTGTACCGCGAAATCCACTTCCCCGATAAAGCCGGCGGGCTGGTGCATTTCTCCGAGCCCAATCCGGACAAATGCACCAAGTGCCACGGTGTTCCCACGCGCCCCATCTGGGACAGCACGCCCAGCTGGCCCGGTGCCTACGGCGAGATCTACCTGAACAAGCTGTCCACCACCGAACGGTCGCAGCTGAACCAGTTCGTCGAATACGCGCGCAGCCACCCGCGCTACCAGTACCTGGCGCACCTGGAGGCCGGCTACGCCAAGGAAGAGACCTTCCGCCCGAGCCAGGACCAGCGCTACAACGGCGAGGAGCAGCTGTCGCCCAACGCCCAGATGAACAACCTGCTGGCCGTGATGAACTTCAAGGAAATCCTGGCCGAAATCCGCGCCCTGCCCGACTTTCCGAAGCTCCAGTATGCGCTGCTGGGCGCGCTGGACCTGGACTGCGGTGCCATCAGCCAGTTCTTCCCCGAAGAACTGCAGGAACAGGTGGAAACTGAATTCAAGGCACTGCGCAAGGACAGCCGCCGCCTGAACGTCGAGCAGCGCAAGCTCAAGAAGTACCGTCTCCACCCCGAGAACAACACCTACGGGACCACCGGCGACACGGACGAGCAGGAAGAGGCCACCCGTTTCCGCATGCTGGCGGAGAGCGTGCTCGGCGTCTCGACCCGGGCGTGGACGATGGAGCTCGAGAAGGAAACATTCAACTTCAGCGCCATCGGCAAGGCCTTCAAGAACATCGAGGACCCGCTGCTGGACCTGATCAACCGCACCGAACCCAAGCTCCGGCCCCTGGCATCGGTGCGCGGCATGGGCACGCACGAAAAGTACTGCAACTACCTGCAGAAGCAGAGCCGGGCCGCGCTCAAGGGCATCCGCTTCACGGCCATCGCCTCGGACCCGAACGCCTCCCGGCGCCGCTCACCGGCCATGGCCGGAGGCCAGCCGGCCCTGCTCACCAAGTGCATCGGCTGCCACCAGAATGGTCCGGCGCCCCACATCCCCTTTGCCGACCCGCACGCGCTGACGCAGGCCCTGAACGCCAAGCGTTCGGTCCGCGGCACCCTGCTCGAGGAAATCCTGTGGCGCCTTTCGCCCGAAGCCGGCCTGGGGCGGATGCCCTTCGGGATGAACGCTTCGGACGAGGACCGCAAGGAGGTCGAGCTCTACGTGCAGAAGCTGGCCCAGAAAAAACGCTGACTGCGTCCCTTTCGACACATTGTGCGCCCCCCGATGCGTCCAGTAATCTTGGAATCGGGGGATCTGGAAAATGCGCGGTTCGTTGTTTCCGTGGCTGGTTTTAGGGATCGCGGTGCTGGTGGCGCTTGAACTGGCGCGCCCAGTGCTCGCGACCTCCTGAGCTCAGCGAGCCGGAGTTTCCAGCTCGCGGGCGCGCTGCTCGATGCGACGCCGCACCTCGGGATCGGTCCTGAGGTAGGACGCACGCTCCAGCAGGCGCGGATCGTCCGCGCCCTGGCTCCAGGTCCGCGACTCCACGCTGCGGCGCAGGCGACTGCCGATGTCGCCCCCCAGCCGGTTCACCCAGCGTTTCTGGGTCTTGTCGACGCCCGGTGAAAGCAGGCCCGAGCCCAGCGACTCGATCTGGCCGACCTTCCTGGCCCAGGCTCCCCCTTCCACGTAGCCCAGCAGCAGCACCCCGTAGAAGTGGTACCAGGTCCCGAAGGTGTCGGAGTTGGACCCAAAGGCGTTGGCGTAAGGCTCCAGGGCGCGGATGAAGTCGATGCGTTCACGGCTCGGGTCCCGCCAGAACTGCGAAAGCACCCCTTCGATGGTCACCAGGGCCTGGTACACATCGCCCTGGTTCAGGCGCAGGGCCTGCCGGAACAGGCGATCGTGAGTGACCGACTGCTCGGGCTGGGACCGCAGGAACGCGCGAAGCGCCTCTTCCTGGCCCGTCACCGCGTAACGGGAAAGTTCGCCGCGAGCCAGGGCGATGAGCAGCTTCGAAAACCGCGTCACCGGAAAGAAGCGCCGATCCAGGAGCGCGAACGAGCCCGGGTCCCAGCGGTGTGGGGTGCCAGGCCTGGGAACCAGCGCTCCGTCGCGCGACTCCTCGCGCAGTACTTGGTCCAGCATGGCCGCGAAGGCGGGCACATCCACCGGTGACCGGGACGTGTGGAAGGTCCACTGCCCCGACGCCAGCTCGACCAGAAGGCGCCGCTGCACTTCAGGGGCCGCGCCGATTTCGCGGATGCGGTCCTGGTCGCGTCGATCCGGCACCCAGGCCGGGATCGAGTAGCGTGGCCAGACCCAGGCCGGCGCGCCGAAGATGAGCTCGGCACACGGCGCGGCCGGGGCGACCCGTTGCTCCAGGCGCCGCAAGTCCTGGAGGCCCAGCGGGCCTCCCAGCTTGAGCCCCACCTTCCGCAGGGTCGTGGCCACCCAAAGGGCCAACGAGTAATCTCCGGCCGGATCCCGCGGGCGGACCTCCGTTTGCCGGTAATGGGCCCAGAGCGGGTCGGCCAACCGGCGCGGATCGAACCCGGGCGATCGCCAATCCAGCGCCTGTGCTTCGGCCACACTGAGCCCATAGCGCGCGCAAGGGTCCTCCGCCCAAGCTTCCGTGACCACAGCCAGGAGCGCCAGCAGCACCGCCCACCCCACCATCGCTCGTGAAGCCACCTGGACCACGCGCATGGCTGGATGACCGATCAACGCGCGTCGATCGGGTAGCGACGGTCGAACTCGTCGATCGCCGTGACCGATCGGATTCCGACCGGGCCCACCACAGGCGCCGTGCGGACGTCCAGCTCCAGAGCCTTGACCCGGACGGTGCTCTCGCGCCGGGGCGGCAGGTAGGTCATCCACCAGCGCCCTGTCACGCCGTCATAGCCCATGCGGACGGTCGCTGTTTTGCGCTGCGAAGGACTGGCCAGGTAACCCACCTGGAGGCTGCCCCCGCGCTCGACCGTGAAATCCTGCCCAGCCAGGAAGGTCAGCGCTTCCAACCCATGGATGCGCACCAGTCCGCGTGGCTTGCCGGACTTCTTCATCTCATCCAGATCCGCCTCGGTGTAGGTCTGGTCGATGTCCTGGCCCAGGCCCTTGCCCTGGATGACGATCTTCTGGAGCACGGGATTGGGCGCATCCGTAGAAAATACGCGGATGTCGCCACCGCCGCCCTTCTTGAGGGCGATGTCCAGCAGCTTCTGCTCGCCCGCAAAGGCGCACGACGCCAGCAGGAGGAACAGGGCCAGACTCGGGAACCCGGGAAACTTCATGGGTGGAGAGCAATAGCCGACTCTTCCGGTAGTGTCTAGGCGGATTTCGGCCGGGTTGCCGGCCCTTCGGACTATCGGACTATCGGACTATCGGACTATCGGACTATCGGACTATCGGACTATCGGACTATCGGACTATCGGGCTATCGGACCGCCGCGGCCTGCCTCAGGTCGGCCTTGAGCTCAGCCGTGGAACTCGACAAGCCACGAATCCAGACGGCATAGGCCAGAAGGACCGCGATGGTTTCTCGCCGCACATCGGCCGCGGTCACGGGGTCGCCGCGCTTCTGGCGCTCCAGCGCCACCTGTTCGGCGTTGAACAGGTCACCCAGACGATCCAGGGTCCGGATCAGGAAAAACGAGTAGATCGAGATGCCCTTGACCGTTCTGACCCCCAGCCAAAGGCGATAAAACCGGCTGGCCTGCGCCACCTTGAGCAGCCGCAATGGGGCGGCACCCATGATCAGCAGCGTGTCGGTCAGGGTGCGGCGACTCCACAGCGGGTAATCTCCGCGACCCAGGGCGCGGTCCGAAATATTCAGCGCCGGGCCAGCCATGTACAAGGTACTGGTGCCGACCTGGAGGGTGCGACCCAGGGCGATGAAGGTGGGAGGCAGTCCCACGCCGCCGCCAAACGGATAAAACAGGATTTCCACCACGAGCGCCGTGGCCGCGGTGGCCGCCATCACCGTTTCGCGATTCACGTTCGCCCGGAGGTCTTCTTCCGTACGATCCATGTCGTAGGCCCGGGCCATGCGGGAAGGATCCACCCGGAAGTAGCCTTTCACGCCGTAATGCTCGACGGCCTCGACGAACAGCTCAGCGCGCAGCTCGGTGCTCTCGTGCCGGAGCAGCAGCGCCTCCAGGCAGCTGGAATAGAGCAGCACGAAATCCGCTCCCCGCAGCACGAAACCCGCCATGGACTGCAGGTTCTGTGGATCCAGCTTCTCGCCCAGGCGATCCAGGCCCCGATCCAGGAGCAGCACGGAGCGGTCCAGGCTGGCGTTCCGGCGCAGCGAAAGCACGCCCAAAGTGTCACGGCTGCCGCGCTCCTGGTCGGCCAGTCTGTGGAGCAGCATCTGCAGCCCCATCACGCTCCGGCGAAGCCGCTGCGACAGGTGCTCGGGGGCGAGAGCCACCGCGCGATGGATGGCATGGCGACGGACCTCGAAGGAGCTGGACCGCTGGCTGCGGATGTCCGCGATGATCCGCTCGATGGGCACTCCCGACATCAGCACGCCCCGGGCCAGATACCCGCGCGCCTGCGCCAGCTTGCCTTCCTTCAGGGCGCGCGAAGCCAGGGCCACCTGCTCGCCCATTTCCTCGAGCAGGGCATCCCGTCCGGACGGAGCTGCTTTCAGGACTTCCGTGATCAGGTCGAGCTGGGCACTGGCCTGCTCGGGGCCCCAGATTTCTCCGACCCCCGCCCAAGCGTTCGCACCCGCAAAAAGCAGGACTGCAAATCCAAGTTGCCACACACGAATCAGACCCACTGATACTCCCCGATCAGTCGGCTGCAGTACCGACGACAATTCGGTGCGTCAAGCTTCTGGAAAAAATTACAGGGTCGGAATGCAAAGCGCACGGGCCGAATTCCGAACCGACTTGCAGCATCACTCCAGCAGAATCGCGGCACGCCCCCTGCTCGCGCCCCTTGGCATGGTGCTCTGGTTTCTGGCCGCGCTTCTGGCCCTGCTGAGCGTTCGCGAAGCCCTGCTCTGGGCCGGGCCGCTGCCTCATCCGTGGGCCGCGAGGCGCACAGAGGCCCAGCTGGACCGCATCGTGGCGCTCTACACGAACCTCCAGGAAACGCTCGAATCGGGCGCGCTACCCGAGGCCGCGCACTGGACGGCGCTGGGCACCCTGCCCACGCCCTGGGGCGAGCTTTCGCGCTCCACGCTCGAACTGCTGCGCGCGCGCGGCGCGGCCGTGCTGCCCACCTTGCGCCGCCTGCGCGAACTGGCCCGGAGCCAGCGCTCCACCCTGGCGCAGGCTCGCGCGCGCTCGGCCCAGGCGCTGGCGCAGGCCGGAGTCTGCGCGGCACTGGTGCCCGCGTTCGGCTGGGCACTGGCTGCGCTCCTGCCGGGCGTGTCCGGGCGCGCGGGCCTGTGGTTCGGGCTATGCGTGGGAGCGCTGGCCCTGGCGGCCGGGGGCGCTCTCTGGATGATCCAGCTGGCCGAGCGCGCGCGCTGGGGCGGGCTGGGGCGTGACGAGCAACCGTGGCCATTGGCCGCAGCAGCCACCGTCGAGCGCTTCCTGGCGCTGCTCCGGGGCGGCGAGCCTCCCGACCTGGCCTGGACGCGCGCGGTGGAACACCTCGGGCGCGAGGCACCCGCCCTGGCCCGCGCTTGGGGCGCCTCGGCCTGGGGCACGGACGGCGAGCCCGTCTCGCCCCGCGAGCGCGCCGAAGCCAGCGCGGGCGGCCGCCTGCTGCTGGGATTCGGCGGCGAGCTGAGGCGCGCACTGCAGGCCTCGGTGCTGGAGGGGCGCCCGTGCTCCGAACGCACTGAAGCCCAGCTCACGGCCCTGCAACGCGACCTGGGCGCGCAGGTGGACCGGGAACTCACGCTCCTGGCCACGCGGACCCTGAAGCCGCTCTTCCTGTGCATCGCCCCCGCGTTGCTGGGCTTGATCGGCGCGGCCCTGCTCATCGCCGCCGACGACTCGCTCGGAGGCCTACTGGGTGGATGACTTGCTGACCGCGCTGGGCCGGGTGCTGCTCTTCTCGCTGCTCCTCGGTGGAACACCCTGGATCTTCCCCGACCACGGAAAACCGCTGCGCGAGCGCTTTTTCCGGCCCGAAACGGAGGCGACTCCGGCTCAGACTCCCGCGAACTCGCGCGACAGCTCGTTGCGCCGGCGCTGGCGGTCCACGGCCAGGTCCACCAGGCGCGACAGCAGGCCCCGGTAAGGCAGGCCCGAAGCCGCCCAGAGTTTGGGGTACATCGAAATCTGCGTGAAACCCGGGATCGTGTTCACTTCGTTGAAGTAGAAGCGCCCGTCCCGGCGATCCAGGAACAGGTCCACGCGCGCCATGCCCTCGCACTCCAGCGCCGAAAACGCGCGACGGGCAATGTCCGCGCCCTGCTTCATCAGCGGGGCATCGAGCTCGGCCGGGATCATCAGGTCGGCGCCATGCTCGTCCAGGTACTTGGCTTCGTAGGAATAGAACTCGTGCCTCGGCCGGATCTCGCCCGCGATGCTGACGGCCGGCTCGGACCCCGGATTCTCCAGCACCGAGTACTCGATCTCGCGCGCATCGATGCCCTTTTCGATCAGCACCTTCAGGTCGTACTGGAAGGCGTCCTGAAGGGCCGCTTCGAGCGCCGACTCTTCCTTCACCTTGTGGACGCCCAGGCTCGAGCCCATGTTGGCCGGCTTGACGAAGCACGGGTAGCCCAGCTCGCGGGCCACCTGCTCGCGCACCCGCGACAGCTCCTTCTGCCAGTACCCCTTGCGGACGGCCACGAAGGGGACCATGGGAAGGCCCGCATCCCGCACCAGGCGCTTGGCCACTTCCTTGTCCATACCCACGGCAGAAGCCAGGACCCCGCAGCCCACGTAGGCCACGTTGGCCATTTCAAGCAGTCCCTGCAAGGTGCCGTCTTCGCACAGCGGACCGTGCATGACGGGAAACACCACGTCCACCTCGACGGAAAGGGTCGCTGCGCCCGAGGAAGCCGAAACCAGCTTGCCGCCTTCCGAAAGCCTCACGGAGGGAGCGTCCGCGCGGATCACCAGCTGCTTGGCTTCGGGATCGATCTCAGCCAGCTCGTGCAGCCGCCAGACGCCCTTCTTGTCGATTCCGATCGGGATAATCCGGAACCTCTCCCGGTCCAGGGTCCGGATGACCGAAGCAGCCGAGTGGAGCGAAACCTCGTGCTCCCCCGAGCGACCTCCATAAAGGACTGCGACGCGAAGCTGGGCCGAAGGTGACATGAGTCGATCGTACCTTGGAGTCTTTCTTGATCCACAGCGAAAACACGACTAAGCTCCCGCTCCGATCCCTGACTAAACTAAGAGGTTAAAGCATGTCGTCAGTCACTACCGGCAAAGGCTCGCTCAGCTCCCATCTTTGGGACACCAGCGATCTGTACCGCAACGCGGTGATGCAGCTCTCTGAAGCTGCGTCCGTCATGAAACTGGATCCGAACATCGCGGAGCGCCTGAAAGTACCCAAGCGCGCCCTGATCGTGAGCGTTCCCATCCGTTGCGATGACGGCACGATCCGCGTCTTCGAAGGCTATCGCGTCCAGCACAACATGACCCTCGGACCCGGCAAGGGCGGCATCCGCTTCCACCACGAGGTGAACTTGTCGGAAGTGGCCGGTCTGGCCATGCTCATGACCTTCAAGTGCTCGCTGGTCGGCCTGCCCCTGGGCGGCGCCAAAGGCGGCATCCGGGTCGATCCTTCGCAGCTGTCGCGCCAGGAGCACCAGGCCCTGATGCGCCGCTATACCACCGAGATCAACATGATCATCGGTCCGGACAAGGACATCCCGGCTCCGGACGTCGGCACCGACAGCCAGCACATGGCCTGGATGATGGACACCTACTCGCAGGAACGCGGCTTCGCGATTCCGGGCGTGGTGACCGGCAAGCCCGTCGAAATCGGCGGCTCGCTGGGCCGCAACGAGTCCACCGGACGCGGCGTGGTCTACACCATCCAGCATGCGGCCAAGTACCTGGCCGCCAAAGGCAAGCCGGCTCCCAAGATCGACTCCTCCACCACCGTCGCCATCCACGGCTTCGGCAAGGTGGGTGCGGTCGCGGCGCTCGAGCTTTACCAGCTGGGTTGCAAAGTGGTGGCAGTGAGTGACGTTTCGGGCGGCATCTACAACAAGAACGGCCTGAACATCCCGCACGCGCTCGAGTACATCAACCGCAACAGGACGCTCGAAGGCTACAACGAGGCCGAGCGCATCTCGAACGAGGAGCTGCTGGCTCTCCAGGTCGACGTGCTCGCTCCTTGCGCCATCGACGGCGTCATCACCGAGAAGAACGTCCACACCGTCAAGGCCCAGATCCTGGCCGAAGGCGCCAACGGACCCATCACCACCGAAGCCCTCAAGGCCCTCGAGGACCGCGGCGCTTTCATCATCCCCGACGTGCTCTGCAACGCCGGCGGCGTGATCGTGTCGTACTTCGAATGGGTGCAGGGCCTGCAGAACTTCTTCTGGAGCGAACGCGAAGTGAACGCCAAGCTCGCCGAAGTGATGGAGAACGCCTTCAAGAAGGTGGTCGACATCCGTGACAGCTACAACTGCGGCATGAAGACCGCGGCCCTGATCGCCGGCGTGGACCGCCTCGACAAGGCCATGCGCCTCCGCGGCCTGTTCCCGTAACCCGGGCGCTCCGATTTCCGAAAGGCCTCGATCTTCCTATGGAAGCTCGGGGCCTTTCCATTTGGAATTCCCATCGCCTGCAGCCCACTTTTTGTTCTTTTCGCGACGCGTTATCCGGGCTAAGACGCTGCCCGTGGTGGTGGCTGGGAGTGCAGGTCATTTCGGATTCAGATCCAGCTGGGGGGCTGTCGTCGGCTTCGCCCTGGCCCTGGCTTCCGTCCAGGCCTTCGCGTCGGATGAGCTGCCGAACTGCATCCGGGGCGAGCTGGCCATTCGAATGGCCCTCGAAGAAGCCGCCCCCAGGAGTGCGCTCGGCGAAGGCAGCTACGACCCTGAAATCGGCAAGGCCACCCTCCAGATCCGCGCGCCCAAGACGCAGGTCGATCCCTACTTCCAGGACACGATGTGGCAAGCCACCTGGAACCTGGGATTTCTGCTCATGGAAAAGACCCCTCCCCGGCTGACGGACGTGCTCCACAGCCTGGGCAAGGTTCGCGCAGGAATCGCGCGAAAAACCTGGGACCCCGAAGACTACACCTTTGGAGTGCGTCGCGACCTGGACAAGGATCGCTACGTCACGGGCCGGAT
>CANFHS010000069.1 GCA_947446835.1 Bacteriovoracaceae bacterium | reverse complement strand
TCATGGATGATCTGGGCGTAGTGCCCGGTGGCCACCATCTCGCAGCCCAGCTCCTGGGCCTTCTCCAGCAGCAGCGGGATCTTGACCCCGGAATTGCAGCTCACGCAAGGGTTCGGGGTCTTCAGCACCAGGGAGTCATGGACCAGCCCGTCCAGGACCTCGGCCTCGAACATGTCGCGTCCGTCGATCTCGACATAGGTCATGTCCAGCCGATCACAGAGCGCGCGGGCTTCAGCGACCTTCCGCAGCTGGCAACAGCGCGACGAAAACTCCACGCCGTAGGAGTGCAGCTCCGGATCCCAGGTCCGGATGTGGGCCCCGATCAGGTCATAACCCTGGCTGCTCAGCAGCGCGGCCGCGACCGAGCTGTCAGCGCCACCGCTCAATCCCACCAGCACTTTCATGTTCCAGCACTCCGTAGGGGGGTTCCCGAAAAACGCTCAATCGTACTTTTCAGGACGTCGCGAAATCCGTCCAGCGCAAACGCATCGATGCCCCGAGGCAGCGAAATCCGGAGCGCCGCGCGGGCCTCGTCCTCGGGCACGCCCATCGCGTGCAGCACCGGCGAACCCTGCGTGCGGCCGCTCGCGCACGCCGCGCCCGCGCTGAGCTGGTATCCTTCCAGGTCGAGCCTCTGCACGAGCAGGCCGCTGTCGGCCGAAAGCCCCCGGAAGCTCAGGCTCAGCGTGTTGGCCACGCGCGGAGCCCCCGCGCCGTTGACGCGCACTCCGGGCAGGTGCCTCAGGCAGAACTCCTGGAGCGCGTCCCGGAGCGGCCTCAACTCGGCATCCAGGGCCACGGGGTCAACGGCCGCAGCCGCCGCGCCCATCGCCACGATGCCCACCAGATTCTCGGTACCGCCCCGGCGGCCCGACTCCTGCTTGCCCGCAAAAAGAGGTTCAAGCACGGTGCCCGGGCGGACCCAAAGGGCCGCGCTGCCGGCCAGGGCGCCGATCTTGTGCCCGCACACGGTCAGCAGGTCCGCGCCCGTGGCGTGCGCGTCCACCGGAAGCTTGCCCCAGGCCTGCGCCCCATCCACATGGAACACGATGCCCCGGCCGCGCAGCAGGGAGGCCGCTTTCTCCAGGTCCTGGATCACGCCAGTCTCGTTGTTCACCCAGATCAGGCTCACCAGCCGGGTCTCGGGGCGGATCAACGCCTCCAGCGCCTGCAGCTCCACGCGGCCGTGGGCGTCGACCGGAGCCACGCTCACAGAGCCACCCCGGCTCTCCAGCCAAGGTACGAGCCTGGGCAACGAGTCGTGCTCGACGGCACTCAGGATCCAGTGCGGGCGTTCGCCCCGTGCGAGCCAAGGCTCCAGCACGCCACGCACCGCCCAGTGATTGGCCTCGGTGCCCGAGGAAGTGAACGTCACTTCCGAAGGGTCCACGCGTGAGCCCAGGGAGCGGGCCACCCTATGCCGGGCTTCCACCAGATGCCGCCGTGCGTTTCGGCCGCTCGAGTGGGAGCTGGAAGGATTGGGAACGACGCCTGAGGGATCCCTCAGGAGAGGGAGCAGCGCCTCGACGACCTCGGGTCGCAAAGGCGCTCCGCCGTTGGCATCAAGAAAGATCGCGGACCTTGCCGACATTCGACTGCGAGGCCGGGATCTGGAAGCCGGTGGCGTCGAGCATCGAGCCCGCCGCTTTCGGCAGTTCCTGAGTGCCGCGAGCCTTGCGGATCAGGTCACCTACCGAAGTGGTGGTCAGGTATTCCTGCATGATGAGGCCCAGGTTTTCGAAGTAGGACTTGGTCAGGATGAATTCGACCGTGTCGGACTTGATGTCGGTGGAGCCGACCAGGTCACGCGCCGGGTTGATGTTTTCGCCGACGCTGACCAGCACGTCCTTGATCGAAATCTCGTCCATGGAGCGGGACAGAACATAGCCGCCGCCGGGACCGCGAACGCTCTTCACCACCGAGCCCTTGCGGAGGCGGCGGAACAGCTGTTCCAGGTAATGAAGCGAAATCTTCTGACGCTCGGAAATCTCTTGAAGGCGCACGGGGCGGCCGTTCGAGTTGAAGGTCAGGTCCAGGATTGCTCGGACGGCGTACCGTCCTTTTGAAGTCAAACGCATATGTTTTTTCTCCCTTTCCCTCTCACAGATCCTTTTGCGGGGCGTATCATTGTGTATTAGGGGCGTCAACTACTAAGCCGAATCATTTGGGTCAGCTGCTGACGGGTGCATCCGTGCAGACCACTATTAGGCTACTCCTTTAGGCGGAATTTGTTCCAGAAAACTGCAGAAACTTCGCGATTCTTCCGAACCGTCAGGGAGTGGGAGGAGTGGGACATGACCGACCAAAACGACGACAAGTCATCGAAACCTAAGGATAAAAAATTCACCTTGGATTCCGAGGACCATGACTCGCCCGACATGCCGAGCGTCAGCCGTTTGTTGGACCGGAAAAAGATCTTCCCCCAGCAGGCGCCCGCAGCCGTCCCGCCCCCTCCCATCCCTCCTGTGGAGGCCCCGGCCAAGGCTCCCAGCATTTCGCTCGATATGCCTCTGGGCATCCCCCAGGACGCGCCCGAACCCCAGGATGCACCCGAAGAGGCGCCCTCTCTGGAGGTTCCCGCCCTGGAGCTTTCGCCGTCGGGTGCAGCGCCGGAGCTGGAGCTTCGCCCCGAACGGGACTCCGCTCCCGCTCTCGACGAGACCCGCATGGCTCCGGCGGGCTCCGGCCTGACCGAGCTGTCGCTCGATGAAACACCGGTCGTCGCGGTGATCGACCTGAACGAAGAAGCTCCAGCCGCGCCAGTCGCAGAAGAATCCACTGATGCGGTTGTCCTGAGCAACGAACCCTCCGAAGCCGCGGGGCCCGCCACGCCGCCGGAAATCCGGCCGGCCAAGCGGCGCTCACTGGATCAGTCGGGCAAGCCGCTTCCCACCATCCGCATCCGCGATCGCTCCATGGCGCTGGCGGGCAAGGACCCCCTGAGCCAAGGCGTCGGCGTTTTCTTCAACACCGGTGCCGACGCCATCCTGCTGCTGCTGGCACATGACCTGGAAGTGCACGCCAACCTGGGCTACGAGTCGCGCCGCCGCGCGAGCCTCTGGACCGGTCTGGTGTGGAACCCCAAGCTCACGCCCGAGCTCTGGACGTCGCTCACCAAGGCAGGCTACCTGGAATTCCAGCCCCACGACTCTTCGGGCAAACCCGGCAACATCAAGGAAGCCATCCGCTGCGCCTTTGGCGCCCAAGATGACGAGTGGCTGACCTTCGTGCAGGTCGACGCCAAGGAAATCGGCGCAGGAGTGCTGGCCGTGTTCTCGAAGGCCAGCGTCCAGCAGGCGCTCTTCCAGGCCAGGCCGTTCCTGCGCGCCTCCAAGGGCGTGCCCGGCAAGGGCTCCCTTCCGCCCCGTCGCGCCGCCTGAGGGGTGGCGCGAAGGAACTTCAGCCCGAGGCGCTGGCAATGGCCAACGCGCGCGCGGACGCGTCGCCTTCGGCAAAGGCCAGCGTCACCCACCACGTGCGAAAGCCCGGTCCGGGCGCGGAGATCGCCTTCTGGAACTCCGGGAACATCGAAGTCCATTCGGCAATGACCCGGACGCCCGAGCCGCCGCTGAAGTACTCGGCAATGCCCGCGTCTTCGATCTCGTCCTCGCTCCGCAGGCGGTAAAAGTCGATGTGCACCACCCGGCCAGCGGCGCCGCTGTACTCGTGGGCAATGGCAAAGGTGGGACTCCCCTCGGGCGGCTGCTCCACCCCGAGCGCCTCGATCAGCGCGCGCGCAAAGGTGGATTTGCCCACGCCCATGGGACCCTCCAGCAGCACCCGGTCTCCCGGGCCCAGCTCGCGGGCAAGGTCCACTGCGATCCGGCAGAGGACCGCTTCAGAGCAGGTGGGCTCGTCCCTCCACGGGGAGAGTCGGGGCGCGGGGCGTTTTGATGTCCTTGAAGGCATTGTGGATGTTCTCGATGATGTCGGGAGCCGTCATGCTGCGGTGACCGCGCAGCTGGGCTGCGTGGTCGCCAGCCAGGCTGTGCAGGTAGATGCCCAGCAGCGTGGCCTGGAACGGATCCATGCGCTGGCCCAGGAGGCCGCCGATCATGCCGGCCAGCACGTCGCCCGAGCCTGCCGTGGCCATTCCGTCGTTCGGGTAATGATTCAGGTAGAGCTGATCGTCCAGTGAACCCACCAATGTGGCGGCTCCCTTCAGCAGCACGATGGAGTGGGTCTTGCGGACCGCCGCCTTGACCGCGGCCACCGGATCGGCCACGACCTCGTCCTTCGAAACCCCAAGCAGCCGCGCCATTTCGCCGGGGTGAGGCGTGAGCACCGTGGGCGCGCGGCGCTTCAGCAGCAGGTCGTGCAGGCCGTGGTCGCCGATCAGGTTCAGGGCATCGGCGTCCAGCACCATGGGGTGCGGGTAAGCGGGAATCATTTCCTCGAGCAGCCTGCGACCTTCGGGGCGCATGCCCAGGCCGGGGCCGATCACGGCACTCGAGTAGCTGGCCATCTGGCGCTTGTAGGTCTCGAAATCCGGGCCCGACACCTTGAGCGGCGAAGCCATCGTTTCGTCGGGAAGCTTGATCAGGAGCGCGTCGATCGAATCTTCCCAGGTCATCACCGTCACCAGACCCGTGCCGATGCGATGGCAAGCGCGCGCGGCCATGGCGATGGCGCCCAGGCGTCCGGGGCTACCACCCACCAGCACCGTGTGGCCGAACGAGTTCTTGTGGCCGTAACGGTCGCGCTCCTGCAGCAGCTGCGCGAGCGGCTCGCGGATGACCAGGAACTTGTCGCCTTCCCGCCGGAAGCGCGGGGGCAGCGAGATGTCCACGTTGACCAGCTCGCCGCGGCGGCTGGCCGCGGGGGGCAGGAAGTGGCCGAGCTTTGGGAAACCGAAGCTGACCGTCAGCGAAGCCTGGATCGAGGTGCCGTGCACCAGGCCCGTGTCGCCGCTCACGCCCGTCGGGATGTCCAGGGCGATCACTTCGCGCGCGTGCTGGCGATTGATCATCTCGACGATGTCGTAGAACACCCCCTCAAGGTTGCCCTTCAGGCCCGTGCCCAGGATCCCATCGACCACCGTGAAGGGGCCAGGCGAACTCGAGAAGAACGACTCCAGATCGGCCGCCGTCTCGACGTGGCTCATCTTGGCCTTCATCTTCTTGAGGATCTGGAAATTCTTGAGGACGGCGCCCTTGTAGCTCTTTTCGTCGACCAGGTGGAAGACGCGGACCCGGCGCTCCAGGCCCATCAGCCGGCGGGCCACCACGAACGCGTCACCCGCGTTGTTGCCCTTGCCTGCGAACACCAGGATCTCGGTGTCCTTGCCCGCGGTCGGGAACTTTTCCAGCAGCACCTGGACCGCGGCACGACCCGCGTTTTCCATCAGGATCTGGGCTTCGATCCCGTATTCATGCTCGGCAATACGGTCCAGCTCGCGCATCTCGCTGGCGGTGGTGATCCGGATCGGGGTGGGCATGGGGACTTTCTCCTGGGAACGGGTGGACTAGGGCGCGACGATGACCGAAACCATCTCGCGGACCGCTCTTTCGAGTCCGACGAGCGCGGCCCGGCAAACGATGGCATGCCCGATATTGTACTCTTCGATCAGTTCGACGCCAACCGCATCGCGAAGCGCGGCCACGGGTCGGACGTTGTCGTAGTCAAAGCCATGGCCCGCGTGGCAATGCAGGCCCAGTTCGCGGCAGGCTTCCGCGGCGGCGCGGATGCGCTTCAATTCGGTGCGGGCCTTGGCAGGCAAGGTTCCCTGCGCCACCCCGGTCAGGAGCTTGGCGGGACCGCCCTTTCGGTTCGCGCCGCCCTGGGTGGCCAGGCAGTAGCGCCCCGTGTGCAGCTCCACCGCGTCGGCGCCGAGTTCGGCCGAAAGGCGCATGGCTTCGACCGTGGGCTCCACGAACAGGCTGACGCGGATGCCGGCCTTCTGGAGGCGCTCCACCACCGAACCGATGCGCTTCTTGCCCTTCTTCAGGTCCAGCCCCCCTTCGGTCGTCACCTCCTGGCGTTTTTCAGGCACCAGGCAGGCCCAGGCAGGGCGGATTTTCCGGGCAATCGACGTCATTTCCTCGGTGGCGCCCATTTCAAGGTTCAGGGCCACCTGCAGGTTCGCCCTCAACCACTTCACGTCGGCGTCCTGGATGTGGCGCCGATCCTCGCGCAGGTGCACGGTGATCTGCTGGCCTCCACCCTGCTCCACCAGGCGCGCGGCCTGCAGCAGGTCCGGGTACGGAGTACCGCGCAGCTGGCGCAAGGTGGCGATGTGGTCGATGTTCACGCCCAGACGGGGAAGGGGGTGGCTCACGCGCGCGCTCCCGCACCCAGGTTCTTCTCGATGGCCTGCGAAATCTGGCGAGCCAGGACCTGCAGCTGCGGACGATCTTCCCCTTCCAGCATCACGCGGGCCAGGGCTTCGGTTCCGGAGTACCGCACGAACACCCGGCCACGCTCCTGGAGCGCGCTCCGGGCCGCCTCGATGGCCTGCCGGATCTCGGCGATGCTTTCGAAAGGCTCCTTCTTGGCGACCCGAATGTCTTCGCGGACTTGCGGGAAAAGCTTGATGCGATTCTTGAGCTCCGACAGGGGCTTTCCGGTGCGCTTCATGGCTTCCAGCACGCGCAGGGCGGCCACAATGCCGTCTCCGGTGGTGGACTGGTCCAGGAAGATGATGTGGCCCGACTGTTCACCGCCCAGGTTGAAGCCGTTCTTGCGCATAGCATCAACCACGTAGCGGTCGCCCACCTGGGCGCGGATCATGGAAATCTGGTTCTCGCGCAGCGTGAGCTCCAGGCCGATGTTCGACATGGGAGTGGTGACCACGGTGTTCTTGGAAAGCGTGCGGTCCTCGGCCATCTGCAGGGCGCACAGGCCGATGATCTGGTCGCCATCGACGATCTCACCCTTTTCATCCGAAAGGATGCAGCGGTCCCCGTCGCCATCGAGCGAGATGCCGATGTCCGCGCGGTATTCCACCGCCACGCTGGCAATGCTCTCGGGGTGAAGTGCGCCGCACTGGTCGTTGATGTTCAGGCCGTTGGGGCTCACGCCCCGGCGGATGACCTCGGCGCCCAGCTCCTCGAAAACGAGCGGGGCCACCTTGTAGGCCGCGCCATTGGCGCAGTCCAGCGCGATGCGCACGCCGGTCAGGTCCAGGTCACGCGGGAACAGGGCCTTCAGGAACACCAGGTAGCGGCCCAGCACGTCGTCGATGCGGTAGGCCTTGCCGACCAGGTCGGCGGTGGGCCGGAACTTGTCGATCTCCTTGGTCATGACCAGGCGGTCGATCTCGTCTTCCATCTCGTCCGGCAGCTTGTAGCCGTCGGCCGAGAAGATCTTGATGCCGTTGTCGTAGTAGGGATTGTGCGAGGCCGAGATCATGATGCCCGCGTCGGCGCGCATGCTCTGCGTGACAAAGGCCACGCCGGGCGTCGGAAGGGGGCCGATCAGGATCACGTCTGCGCCCATCGAGCAGATGCCCGAGGCCAGCGCCTGCTCGATCATGTAGCCCGAAAGCCGTGTGTCCTTGCCCACCACGATCTTGGTGCGGCGGCCACCGCGGTTGCTTTCCAGCGGGCGCAGGCGCGTCTGCGGGCCCGAGCCGGTGCGCTGGCTCAGCACATGGGCCACCGCGCGGCCTACCGCCATCGCGATTTCACCCGTCATGGGAAACTCGTTGGCGAGTCCCCGGATACCGTCGGTGCCGAAAAGCCTGCCCATCTTGAAACTCCTCAGTCGAGAGTGATGTTCACTTTCTCGGGAATGGTCTTCACCCAGCTCACGTGATCCGGAAGGGTGACCTTCACGGGCTCGAGGTACGAGCCCTTGGGTTTGCCCCTCAGGTCGACCACGGCGTAAACCAGGCTCTTGTCGAGGTTCTTCAGGTCTTTCGGGTTGGCGCGAACCAGCACGGTGACCGTCTTTTCCTCGACCCTGGATTTATAGGAACTCAAGACCCGGATGTCCACGTTCTTGATCCGATAATTCGCCGACAGCGGCTCCACCTCGAGCGCGATCCGCGGCAGCGGGCCGTCCACCTGGACGCCCTGGCGGGCAATGTCCAGGCCCACCTCACGCTCCATGGACTGCCTGACCGAGCCCAGCTCCACCGGCAGGGTCTGCACCTCGGTGACACTGTCCACTCGGCTCTCGGCCCCCTTGATGCGCACCACCGGGGGCTTCAGCTCGGCCCTGACCAACCGGTAACCCTCGGCCATCGAGCCGCGGAACTCCGCGCGCACCGGCACATCCCGCCGCTTCACGTATTCCAGCTTGATCAGGATGGCCGTGGGATTGATGGACAGCACCTTCACGCCGATCGGCACGCGGATGTTGTCCGAGAAAAAGCGGTAGGTGACCAGACCCGGCTTGCCGCCGGCCAGGTTCACCCGGATCGGATCATCATGCCGATCCAGGATGGTCCGCAGGAAGGCCTTGGGTCCCGACAGGCGGAAGGCGATCTTTTCGGGGATGTCGTTGGCGGGCACCAGCTCGGCGGGCGTGATGATCTCAAGCGGCACTTCCTTCACCACTTCCACGTTGCGTGAACCCAGCACCACCACCCAAAGCACCACGGCGATGATCACCGAAATGAGCTTCGTGCCGCTGTTCTGGGTGAGGATGTGCCAAAAGCGCTCGACCATCGGAACCTACTTTTCCTTGCCTGCCTGGAGCCACCCGCGCAGGCGGCGCGGCAGATTCACCTGGCCACGCGGCAGGTCCAGAAGCGCGCCCAGGCTTTGCCTCAGCTCCTGCTCGGTCAGGTTCGTGGTCAGGCGGCCATTCTTCACCAGGTGGGCTTCGCCCGCTTCCTCGGACACCAGCACCACGATGGCGTCCGAGTCCTCGGTCAGGCCCAGGGCCGCGCGGTGGCGCGTGCCGAAACGCTTGTCGATGTTCGGATCCTTGGAGAGCGGCAGGAAGCAGCCCGCCGCCGCCAGACGGCCATTGGTGATGATCACCGCGCCGTCATGGATGGGCGAAGACTGGATGAAGATGGAGTAGATGAGCTCGGCCTTGACCTTGGAGTCGAGCTTCGAGCCCGTGTCGATGAAGTTCTTCAGGCCCGTCTCACGCTCGATGACGATCAGCGCGCCCAGGCGCTCCTTGGCCAGCCGGGTGGCGGCGCGGGCAATCTCGTCGACCATTTCGCGTTCTTCCTCGGCCGAGGCCCCGGCGAAGAACGGGTTCTTGCCCACATGGGTCAGCGCGCGGCGCAGATCGTCCTGGAACAGCACGATGACGATCAGGATCAGGTAGTCGAAAAAATAGCTCAGCAGCCAGTGGAAGGTGAACAGCTCGAAGGTCGACGAGATGAAGAACCCGATACCCAGGATGCCCAGGCCGGTCAGCATCTGCATGGCGCGCGTGCCCCGGATCAGCAGCAGGATCCGGTACACGATGAACGCCACGATCCCCACGTCCAGCAGATCGATCCACCTCAGGCTCGACTGCAGGTTCGAGAGAAGATCCGCCACCAGGGTCCTTTCCTCAGGGTTTCACTGTCGTCCGGAAGAACTCAGGCCGGTACCGGCGCCGGAGTCGAGCCACCACCCGCGGCGTCGGTACGTCCCACCGGGGCCTGGGCCGTGGGCGGGGTGTCCGACGAAGGAGTCGGGGCCTTGCGCTCGATCTTCTGGCCGCGCACGATCAGCTCGACCTCGGCACCGTCGATCGTCTCGTACTCGAGCAGGGCCTTGGCCAGGTTGTGCAGGATCTCCAGCTTGGTCTGCAGGATTTCGCGGGCGCGCCGGTAGTTTCGCTCCACGATGTCGCGGACTTCGCGGTCGATGGTCTGCGCGGTCTGCTCCGAATAATCGCGATGCTGGGTCAGCTCGCGGCCCAGGAAGATGGCTTCTTCCTTATGCCCAAAGGAGAGGGGTCCCAGCACGTCGCTCATGCCCCATTCGCAGACCATCTTGCGGGCCAGTTCGGTGGCGCGCTCGATGTCGTTGCCGGCACCCGTGGTCTTCTGGTTCAGCACCAGTTCCTCGGCGATCCGGCCGCCCATCAGGAAGGCGATGTTGTTCTCGGCACGCGTCTTGGTCAGCGACACGCGGTCCTCGCTGGGCAGGGTCTGGGTCACGCCCAGGGCCATGCCGCGCGGGATGATCGTCACCTTGTGGATGGGATCGGTGCCGTCCAGGAACTTGCCCACCAGCGTGTGACCGGCCTCATGGTAGGCCGTGGTGCGCTTTTCGGTGTCGCTGATGACCATGCTCTTGCGCTCGACGCCCATCAGGACCTTGTCCTTGGCCTGCTCGAAGTCGGCCATTTCAAGGTACTTTTTGTCCACGCGAGCGGCAAGCAGGGCAGCCTCGTTGACCAGGTTTTCCAGATCGGCTCCCGAGAAGCCCGGGGTTCCGCGGGCAATGACCCGAAGATCCACGTCCTGCGCCATCGGCGTGCGGCGGGTGTGCACCTTGAGGATCTCCTCGCGGCCTTTGACGTCCGGAGCCGAAACCACCACGCGGCGGTCAAAGCGGCCCGGGCGCAGCAGCGCGGGATCCAGCACGTCCGGACGGTTGGTCGCGGCGATGAGGATCACGCCTTCGTTGGACTCGAAGCCGTCCATTTCAACCAGCAGCTGGTTCAGGGTC
>CANFHS010000068.1 GCA_947446835.1 Bacteriovoracaceae bacterium | reverse complement strand
GAGGACTCCTCCCATGCTGAGTGCCGCAACCGTGAGGATGGCCACTCCAGCCAATGCCAAGGTCCAGACCAGCGAAGCATCCGACTCTTCGGAAGGGATCTGCAGCACGGCGAACCAGCCCAGACCCGGGTAAGCCGAAAATCCCCGCGAACGCGTCAAGGCCTGGATGCTGGCGCCGCGTTGGTACACGACCGTCTCGTCCTGCGCCTTCTGGCGGACCTGCTCGAAGCCCGGAAACACGCTTTTCAATCCTTCGTCAGCCCCCTGGGGCCGTTCGATGAGTCGTCCCTGGAAATCCAGGATGAACGGCCGCACCACCGGAATCCGGTCGGTCTTGAGCTTGGCGGCATCGTCGGCGGCGATCTGGCTGACCACCTCGTCGAAATCCATCCGGTTGCTCCAGACCCCCGTGACCTTGCCCTTGGCATCCCGGATGGGCGCCGTGAAATTCATGAACCGACCCTTTCCGCCCACGGCAGACGCCAGCTCCAGATCCTCGTAGGCATCCTCGACCAGGGCCGTCCCGCTGGCGACCTTTCCGGACACCCCCAGCTGGAACCATTTTTCGCCCGAGACATCGCGGCCCAGCCAGCGGTCCATCCCCAATTTTTTGCCGTCTCCGCCCACCGAGTTCGTGGCGACGATGCGGCCTCGCAGGTCAACCACGAACATGGCCCGGTAAATGGGCGCGTAGGCCCCCATCATGTCGTCCATCAGGGCCGTGATGCGTGCAGGATTTCCTGAGCGCGCAGGCTCGGAAAGCGCGAAGGCCTGCACGTCCCCGTAGCGTTCAAAGAGGTTGCGGTCGATCTTGTTCATGAGCGAGTCGACTGAGGCCTGGATGAACGTCTCCTTGCCCAGGCGCTTTTCATGGGCGCTTTGGCGGACCGCAACCACGCCGAAAACGCCCATCGAAAGGGCACACATCCCCAAGGTCAAGGTCAGCAGCTTCGTGTTCAGGTTCATGGCAGTTTCAACCTCGTTCCCTGGACATTTCGTCAGCTGAAGTCGGACTCTTGACGTGACCCGCCAAGCTTCATCGCTTCTTCATAGTCATCGCACCCAACGCCCTCCACAATCAGGAGAGGAGACACCCGCGACGATGAGAAACGCGATCCGCATGCTCGGACTTCTGGCGCTGGGGGTTTACCCGGCTTCCACCCTGGCGGAGACACCCCCGGCTTCTGCGACAACCGTGTCCGGGCTCCTGGACCTGTACTACTCGTTCAACTTCAACCGCCCCCCTTCGCTGAGCCTGAACTCCGGAGGACTGCCGGACGCGCAGACCAACCTTCGCAACTTCGACCAGTTCCACAACCAGTTCGGCCTGAACCTGGCCGAAGTCTCGATCAGGCACAGCCAGAAGCAGGCATCGCTGCGCATCGACCTGGACGTGGGCGACCTGACCGACTTTCTGCACAAGAACGGAACCAGCACCGACGAGGTCACCAAGCACGTGGGCCAGGCCTTCGTGACCTACTCACCCGCCAGCGTCAGCGGATTGACCTTTTCCGTCGGCAAGATGCTCACCCACGTGGACTGGGAGGGCGCCAAGGCCAAGGACAACTGGCAGTACTCGCGTTCGTTCCTGTTCGCGCTGGGAAGCCCCTACTGGCATCTGGGCGCGAGCATGAGTTACGCGCTCCTGCCCGGCACGCTGGTCACGAACCTGTACGTCTACAACGGCTGGAACACCACCTACGATACCAACGACGCCAAGACGCTGGGGGCCCAGGCCACCTGGACTCCCGCCGATTCGCTGACCCTGACCTACAACTTCCTGTCCGGCTCCGAAGGCACCAGCGCCAGCAGCGTCCAGAAAACGCTCCAGGAGCTGATCGGCGTGTGGAAGCTGTCCGGCAGCGTGAGCCTGGCCGCGGATCTGTTGAACGGCTGGACCCCGGATGCCCGCTGGATGGCGGGCACCCTGGCCGCCAAGTTCGCCGTTTCGAGCGACGCCTACCTGAGCCCGCGCCTGGAACTCTACTCGGACCCGCAGGGAGTGACCTCGGGCTTGCCCCAGGACCTGACGAGCATCACCCTGACCTGGAGCCAAGGCCTGGCCGACGGACTGGAATACCGGATCGAGGGCCGGCTCGATCAGTCGACCCAGAACGCCTTCGTCACCGCTTCAGGAACCACCAACAGCCAGACCACGACCACCGGCAGCCTGCTTTACTCGTTCTGAGCCCCGCCTTCCATTCGCCCAACCTGGGGCGCGGTGCTATCCTGGAAGCATGCAGACGGAGCTGATCGTGCTGGCCAGGAATCAGGAGCCCCTGCTCCAGGAGACGCTCGCTCTTCCAGGCCAGCTTCACGCCCAGTCCGTGCGCCTCTGCAAGGACATGACTACCCTTCGCGCCTCGCTGGAGGCCGCCAGGCGCTGCCTTCTCGTGGCCTTCATCCGCAGCGGCACCGAGCTCAACGATCTGGTCAGTTTCACCAAGCTGAACCGGCGTCGCATCCTGAAGGGTGAAGTGGGCCTCCTGGCCATCAACTTCGTGATGCACCCGGATGTGCCCAAGATCCTGAGGCGCATGGGTTTCCTGGAAACCCTGACCGGAGCCCACCTGACCCCCACGTTCTGCCGGCTGCGCCTGGAACGCAGGCTCTGGGCCCTGCAACCCGATCCCGAAAATCGGGGCAAAGCCGAAGGGGTGCTCCGCGGAGACGATGCCCTGCACCTGGTCGAGGCCGTGGAGTTCGCGGGCGACTGCTGGCTGCTGCGGTCGCAGGCCGATGTGCGACGCATCCGCGATCACTGGATCATCGACCTGCTGGGGCCGGGTCCCACGACCGGCCGCTGGCATCGCGAAGCCGCCGAGAGGTGGCGCTGGCAACCCCGGCCCGACTCCCCGCAGCTGGGCGACCTGGAAGGCAGCTGGATTTTCAGCGGAAAAAGGCCCGATTTCAGCGACTCGCGTTGGCAGTTCATCAGCCTGGACCCGAAGCTGACCTACCTCCGGGAAGGCGCCCGGGTGGGCGACCGGCTTTGGGTGGCCGAAGACGGGCTGCTCCGCATCCGCAAGAACTCGAAGGTGGGCGTTTCCCGCTGGGGCGACATCTACCGCAGCATCCTGAACGAGTACCGGGTTCCCCTGAATCCAGCCGTCCACAAGGCCCCCGAGCTCTCCTCGTTGGACTACGCGGACAGCTCCAGCCTGAACGAGCGGCTGGGGATCCCGATTGCCAGCGAGCTGGAGGCGGACTCCCTGCTGAAGCAGATCCAGCCCATCGTGCATCCGAGGGCGCAGCTCTTTACGGTCATCGACCAGGCCGTGCATCTGGACTCCTACCTGCGGGAGCTGGACCGGACCGCGGCACGCGTCTCGCTCTGGTCCAAGGGCCAGGCCGCCTCGTTCAGCGCCGCGGTCGAGCAGGTGGACCACGCCGAAAGCAGGCTGTGGCTGGGACTTCCTTCTCCCCAGAGCGAAGGCTCCTACGACGCCTTCCTGAAAGCCGTGGGGCAAAACCCCATCTACGGGAATATCAGTCTTCCGCGGGCAGGCCTCCTCTTCGAATGCCCCCAGGACCATCTCCACAAGCAGGGACAGCGCGTGCGCCTGAAGCTTCCCGGGACCGTCTACGAAGTCCAGCGACGCGGGTATTTCAGGTACCCGATTCCCGCCACTCGCCTGCTGCAGGCCACCTGGGACCGCCGCCTGTACCGCATCCTGGACCTGAGCGCCTCGGGCCTGCGGATCGAGGCCCCCAAAAGCGAGTTGCCGCTCTTCCCACCTGGACCTCTGCATGGAACGCTCCAGCTCGCCATCAATGGAGTCCGGGTGGAGACCCTGGGCGAAGTGCGCTGGACCCGGGTCGAAGGCCAGCAGGTGCACGTGGGCATGCGCTTCACCAGCCTTTCGGACGAAGGCCGTGAGCGCATCAACCATTTCGTGCTCGAAGAAAGCTTCGAGTACCTCCGGCAGGTCCTCCTGCAGGATTAGGCACTCCGGGGCTCGGCGTCCAGCTGCGACGCGACCTGCGGCAGTTCGACCGCGAAGGTCGAGCCCACACCTTCCTGGCTATCGACGCAGATGGTGCCGCCGTGGGCTTCGACGATCTGGCGGGTGATGTACAAGCCCAGCCCCAAGCCCCCGAATTTGGCTGACGGTGATGCCCTTTCGAACCGCTGGAACAGCCGATCCTGGTCCAGGGGCTTGATTCCGATTCCCTGGTCCTTGACGACCAGGACAGCCTTTCCATTTCGGGCGTTCAGGGTCACCAGGATGGGATGTCCACGGCCGTACTTGATCGCATTCGAGAGCAGATTGACCACGACCTGTTCCAGACGCAGGCGATCCCAGACCCCCGGGCATTCCAGGTCCAGGTCCAGATGAACCGATGAGCCGGCCTGGGTGATGTCCTGCTGGAACCGCTCCCGGACTTCACGGACCAGCAGACTCAGATCCATAGGCTCAGGATTCAGCCGAAGCTTTCCTTCGGTGATCCGGGAAACATCCAGCATTTCGTCCACCAGGCGGGCCAACCGGTTGACCTGGGCTTCACTCACCGCAAGTGCCTGCAGGAGCCTTGAACCATCAGGCAGCGCCCCGCCCTGGCGCTCCAGGGCGCGCTTCAGGACCTGCACCTGCAGCTTGAACGGAGTCAGGGGCGTCTTGAGCTCGTGCGCGGCAATCGAGATGAAGTCATTCCGCAGCTGGAGCGCGGATTCTGCCTCCCGCTTGCTCTGTGCCTCCTGCGCCAGGACCCTGGCCCTCTCCGAATGACCCACCGCCAGAAGCAGGCCATGCCCGTAAAACACCCCCAGGTAGAGCTGCACGAACATCAAGCGCGCGCCGTCGGAGTAGACCAGGAAGGGCCCGCTCCCCTGGGCACTCGCCACGACCACGGCCAGCGAGAACGCCAGGCCAAGAGCGGAAGTCCAGGCGGGACCCAGGCGCAAGGCCACCCACGTCAGCAAGGGAAACACCCCGTACGCCTGGGGCGTCTGATGGAGCGTGGGCTCAAACTCGTTCCAGAACACGACGACCACGAAGAGCCAGCTCAACAGAGCCAGCGCCCATGCCTCGCCCCATCGGCTTCGCGGCAGGCGCCAGGGCTCGCCACCCGCAAAACAATGAAGCAGGAAGGTCCCCTTGATCAGGTGCCCCAGGGAATAGCCCACAAACCCGTAAAGCATGGAATCCAGAAGGGGCCGCGGAGGACCCACCCCGAGCCATTGAAATGCAAGCCCGCCCAGAACCGCGGACCCGCTGCTCACTCCAAGAACGCAGACCGCGCCGTAGCGAAGCAAGTCAGAGACTCCCCGCAACCGGCGATCAAAACCCGATCCGGAGCGCTGAAGCAGAAAGCTGCCCGCGAGCGGCCCCGCGGTGTTGATGGCGCTCACCGCCAGGGCGAGGCCCACAGGGGCTCCTTGGGCCAGCATGCCCAGGCAGGTCCCCAGGGCGATGCCCGGCCAGAGCCAGGCACCCCAGGCCAGCACCAAAGCCTGGACGAACCCCGCCAAGGGCCAGAATGCGGGCTGAAGGGCGCTGCTGGATGAGAACTGGAATCCCAGACGGACCAGAGCCCAGGCTCCGAGCGCGACTCCAAACCAAGCGCCGCCGCGCCGCCAGGTCATCCGCAGAATTCCTTGACCACCTTCAGCAGCAATTCCAGGTCGATGGGCTTCTTGATGATGGCCTTGGTATGAAGACCCTGGCCGCGCTCTCCATAGGCCGTGACCAGGGCCACCGGAATGGGCGCCAGCACCGTATCCGCCTCCAAGGCCTCGACAAATTCCCAGCCGTTCATGACGGGCATCATCAGGTCGAGCAGAACCAGGCACGGGCGCGGCAGACGCCGAAGCGCCTCCAGCCCCTCCTCGCCGTTGCTGGCCGTGAAAACCGTGTAGCCTTCCAGCTCAAGCGCCAGCTTCAGGGTGTCGCGGATGGACGCTTCGTCCTCGACGACCAGGATGCTGGCACAGGGCATGGGCAGCGACGGGACGCCGGTCTGGGGTTCCATGCGGCCTTGCCCAGCAAACAGCGTACCGGCAGATCAAAGGTCGAAACCGAGCACGACCTCGTCGAGGACGACCGAGGCCTTCTTGAGCTCGATGTGCAGGTCCCAGTGGCCGGGCATCATGAAACGCAGCTTCTGCACGTCAAAAACGCCCGTCTCGTGCGGCACAATCCGGGTGGGCGACGAGCCATGACCCATGGTGGGCATGAACAGGCGCGCGACCAGGGTTCCCTTGGGGTCCTCGTAGCGCGGCGCGGGCTTGCCACTGGCCTTGGACCAGAAGCGGATGGTGAAGGCGCCCTCGCGTTCAGTCGAAGGCTGCGAAATCCATTCGATGGAGGCGCACTGCTTCAACTTCTTGAACTCCAGCGGGCATGCGGCGTCGGCCTGCGCGGGTCTTGCTCCGAGAAGCGCAACACCCAGAAAGATTCCCATCACTCCCGTTCCCAAGACCTTCATACCCATCGTGTTTCCTTTCCTGTGGCTCCTGCGTGCTTCACCGCGGCCACCGGCGCTGGACACTCAGCGCCAGGGTGCGGCTCAAAGTCGTGTTCACGGCAGGCCCGAGCAGCGTCTGATCGGTGTAGGAACCGGTCACGCTCCAGTCCGTGCCCGCCAGCCAGGACACATCCAGGCCTGCGTTCCAGACCCATTGGTCGCTGGATTGGCCCAGGCCGCCTTGGCCCGAATCGACGGTCCGCCCCGCGTTCCACACGGGTGCGACCCGCAGGCCCACGCGCAGCGGTGTGACTGGCAAGTTGTAACCCGCGCCCAGGGCCAGGCTTGCGCCCCAGCCAGGAATGACCTCAAAAACCGACCCATCGGTGCCAACAAAGCTTCGCGCAAGCGCGCGATGCAGCTCGGGCATCAGCGAATAATCCCAGGCGCCGCGGGTCTTCAAAAAAAGCCCGCCTACGGCCAACCGCAAAAAACCCGAGCCTACCGCGTCGGTGGCGCCCCAAGCCTGCGCGTCGTAAATGGAAGGGGCCGTCGGCAGCTGCAGCTGCGCGAAAACGAAGCCCCGGGGGCGCCATTCCGAGTACCCCCACTCGGGCAGGGCCTCGTAACCCAGACCCAGCGACACATCGCCCAGCCGCGTGGTGGAACCCTCCAGCCCGGCCAGGTCCAGGGACCTCTGGACCACGGGCGCCGTGAAGCTGGCCTGCCAACGATCCGACAGCAGCATGGCGCCGTCCAGCCGCAAGGTCTGCGTCACTTCGTCATGGCCCGGGCTCCGGAACACCGGCAAGCCTGAAACCGGCGCATCGCCGATGACCACCCCGCGCGAAATTCCGGCCGTCAGCTGATAGGCGTCGTCGCCCGAGATGAGCGCCGGCGCGGCCGACGAACCCCCGCAGCAGGCGGCGCCCAAGGCAGGAGCGGCGCCCAAGGCCAGGCCGACGGAAAGCGAAAGCCCCGTCCAGAGTTTCAGGCCAAGGGCTTCAGATCGTGACATTCAGCTTTCCCTGCTCCAGCAGGGTGCTGCCCTTCTTGAGCTGCACGCGGACTTCCCAGGCGCCTGGCATGACGAAGAACACTTCGCTGGCGGTGTATTCGCCGATCAGCTTCTTGCCAGCGGTGTCCTTCCTGGGCTCGACCGTCACGGGGCTGGAGCCATGTCCCATGGAAGCCATCCAGAGCTGGATGGCCACCTCGGCGCCCGGATCGACATACGGTCCGGCGCTGGTGGTTTCCTTCGCCTTCCAGAAGCGCACGGTTGCCGTGCCCATCTCCTGGTCGGTGGGGCGGGTTTCCCAGCTCCACGAAGCACAGAGTCCGTTCTTGGGCAACGAGACCGGGCAATCCGATGGGGCCTGCGCCAGTTGTGCCTGCTTCTGGTCCGCGGCGTTTTCGTGGTTCAGCAGCGGCGAATTGCAGGCCGCCAGGACAAGGCCCAGGAACGCGGGCGCCAGACGGGACAAGCCAGCTTCAAATTTCATGATTCCACCTCACCGAGTGATGACACAACCCAAGGTCCGGCTCTGGGCCAGCTCGGGTGCCCTGCCCTGGGCAATGGCGCCCAGCGCTTCGGCCAGATAATGCTTCTTGGCTCCGGCCGCGTGGTGGCTGTCGTCGACGCCGCCCTGGTACAGCAGCTCGCCCGCGGGCGAAATGACGTACACATGCGGGGTCTTCAAGGCCCCCAGCTGATCGGCCACCTGGGCGCCGTCATCCTGCAGGACCGGGATGCCCATGGCCGAAGCCTGGAAGTGGGCCTGGGCGGTGGCGGCGGGCTCGTCCTGGTTGGAATGGACGGCCACGAACTGGAACCCCTGCGGCACGTACTGGCGGGCCAGCTCGCGCAAGGTCACCTCGTGCGACGACGAACACGGGCACTTGGAAGAAACAAAGGCCACCACGGTGGCCTTGCGAGCCGCCGCGGTCTCGATGCGAAGGGCCCCGCCGGCCAGCAGGTTCTTGCCCTGGAAAACCCGGGGAACTTCAGCAAAAGTTGGCGCTGCCAGCGCCAGGAGAACCAACACCCAAGCCCGTTTCATCATTTCTTGCTCCAGGAACGGCACCAGCCTTGGGAACTGACCAACCCGGTGGTCAGCATCTGGCAGCGGCCCCACTGCGAGTCCACCGCCGTGTAAAGCGCGCAGCCCGAGCAGTTCTGGCCCTTGACCCGGATCTTGCTGGGCCCGGCCACATAGCCGATGGCCAGAGCCACAGGATCGTTGGCGGGAACCGCCGCGGCGGGCGCGGCCAGGACCCCGCGCCAGGCACCCGGCACCAGGAACGCGCCCAAGGCGGCGCCAAAAAGCTTGAGGAAGGAGCGACGCTCCACGGGGGCCTGGAATGATTTCATGGCCGGCAGCTTACCGCGCCCGCCCAGGATCGGCGATGCAACAAAATGTTGCGCCACCGGAACGCCCTACTCCAGGCGGTAAGACATCCGGGCTTTCTCGATGAACCGATTGCCGTCCAGCAGGGTGACCCAGATTTCCCAGTCGCCGCCCATGGAAAACAGCACATGGCCGACCTGGAAAACCCCGGGCATCCGGGCATCCTTGCGGACTTCGGTGGGCTCGGATCCGTGGCCCATGGCCGGCATCCAGAGCGAAACCAGGAGCCCCGAAGCCGGGTCTGCCGCCACCTTTTCGCCGGGCTCAAGGCCCTCTTTCCAGAAGCGCAAAGTGAACTCGGCCTGGTTCTTTTCGGTGGGAGCGGCCACATTGACCGGAGGCCGGGTCCAGACCAGATCGGCGCAAAGCTTCTCTTTTTCGAAGAAAAACGAGCACTGCGCGGCCGGGCGCGGAGGCGGAGTTTCGCCCGCCAGGCGGTATTTTTGCCGCACACCCAGGGCAAGGAGCAAGGTCAACAGCAGGGCAAATGCCCAGAGTCTCGATTTCTGCATCGTGCTGCCAGCGTAACGCCAAGGGCCCCGAGAATCCAAGCGGCCACTTGCCGAACTCGCGCCGATGCGCGAAAACCAGGACGTGATCCGAAAAATCCAGGACTTCCTGCTCACCGTCGCCTGGCCGGCCCCGCGCCCGGGAGCCGACGAGAATCGCGCCAAGCTGGACTGGATGCTCCGGCTGCGCTGGCTGGCCATCCTGGGCGAGGCCCTTCTGGCGTTGCTGGGGCTGAAGCTGGGCTACCTTTCCGCTCACTACTTGCCGCTTTACGGGGCCATCCTGGGCGCGCAGGCCCTCTGGAATCTGGTTTCGTGGCGCGGCCTCCTGCAGCGGCAGGCCCCCATCAGCACCTGGGATCTGGCCATCCAGTTCGTGGCCGACATCGGTGGTCTCACCCTGCTCATTTCGCTGAGTGGCGGCATCTACAACCCGGCCTCAGCGCTGCTGCTGGTGCATTCGGTGCTGGCGGCGCTGCTGCTGGAGCGCGCCAGCCTGCTGGCTGTGCTGCTGCTGATCCCGGCCAGCCTGGCCTTCCTGCAGTGGGACCCGGACGTCTCCCATCTTTCGATCACAGGGAATGTGACCCGGCCCTCCATCTTCGTGTCCTATTCGGTGGTGGGTCTTTTCCTGGCAGCCCTGACTTTCTGGTTGTCCCGCACCCTCCGGGCCCTGGAAGCCAACGTGCGCACGCTGCGCGCCCAGCAGGAACGAATGGACCGGCTCAAGGTGGCCGGCGCCGTGGCGGCGGGCTTCAGCCACAAGTTCGCCACGCCACTGTCCACGCTGCGACTGCGGCTGGACCGCATCCTCCGCAAAGGCGGCGTCGACACCCTGGACGACGCCAGCGAGGCCCGGAGCGCGGTTCGCGAGTGCGAGGACATCCTGAAGCAGCTGACCCAGACCGGCCTGAAAGCCGACCACCTGAACCTGGAAAAGCTGTGCGCCGAAGAGGTGTTCGTGAAGTGGGTGGAGGAATTCCAGTCGACCCACCCCGATGCGACGATCCACCTTTCCGAAACTCCGGCGGGCGCGACCCCGATCGAGGTGCCGCGCTGGCCGCTGCGGGAGTCGGTGTTTGACCTCATCGAAAACGCGATCGAGGCCTCGGACCCGGGACACCCCGTCACCATCCATCTGGCTGCCGCGGAGGGTGCCTTCGTGGTGGCCATCGAAAACCGAGGACCTGAAATTCCCGCGCTCGTCACCGAGAAGTGGGGCGAGCCGTTCGTGACCACCAAGCCCGACGGCACGGGCCTGGGTCTCTACAACGCCTTGAGCCTGGCCCAGGCCATCGGGGGCACCTTGCGCGCCCTGCGGACCGGCGCGGTGACCCGCATCGAACTGAGCTTGCCCGCTGACCCGGAGACCCCATGAGCCTGCCCCAGGAAAAACAGCGCCCCGCCCTGCTCATCGCCGAAG
>CANFHS010000067.1 GCA_947446835.1 Bacteriovoracaceae bacterium | reverse complement strand
TGTTCCGTTCCTCGTTCAGGGTGACGAGGGTGACCGTGAGCGATGGCCGGTTCATTCAATCTTTCGACTAGCACAAACCCCTGGTTTTTGGGAGGAATCGTGGAGTCATGAAAATTGCCGTCATTGGAACCGGGTATGTGGGGCTGGTCGCTGGCGCGTGTTTCGCCGACACAGGAAACGACGTGTATTGCGTGGACATCGATCCGCAGAAGATCGACGCCCTGAAGCGCGGGGAAATTCCCATCTACGAGCCCGGTCTGGATACCCTGGTCAAACGGGGCCTGGCCGAAAAGCGACTCCACTTCACCACCTCCACGCCCGAGGCAGTGCAGCACAGCGAGATCATCTTCATGGCCGTGGGCACGCCGCCGCTTCCCAATGGCGACCCCGACCTGCGCTACCTCCAGACGGCCGCCGAGGAAGTGGGCCGCGCCATGAATGGCTCGAAGGTGGTGGTGAACAAGTCCACGGTGCCGATCGGTTCGCACGAAACGGTGGCGAGCTGGATCCAGGCCCACAGCCAGTATCCCGTGGACGTGGTGTCGAACCCCGAGTTCCTGAAGGAAGGCACCGCCGTCGACGACTTCCTCAATCCGGACCGCGTGGTGATCGGGACCTTCCGGCAGGAAACCTACGAAAAAATGGCCGAGCTTTACGCGCCGTTCGTGCGGCAGGGCAATCCGGTGTTGTGGATGGACCCGGTGTCGGCCGAGATCACCAAGTATGCCTGCAACGCGTTCCTTGCGACCCGCATCTCGTTCATGAACGAGATGGCCCGCCTCTGCGAAAAGGTGGGCGGCGACGTCGAGGAAGTGCGTCGCGGGATGAGTTCGGATGTCCGTATCGGAAAACACTTCCTGTATGCCGGCGTGGGCTACGGCGGTTCTTGCTTCCCGAAGGACGTGCAGGCGCTGCTGGCCACCGGCCGACGCCAGGGCGTGGAGCTGGGTGTGGTGGCGGCGGCCGAGGAGGCCAACGCGTTCCAGAAGAAGCACCTGGCCACAAGGGTCCTGGAGCAGTTCGGCCCGAACCTCTCGGGACGGACGTTCGGTGTCTGGGGCCTGGCGTTCAAGCCGGATACCGACGACATGCGCGAGGCGCCTTCCTTGACCATCATCTCGGACCTGCTGGCAGCGGGCGCCCGCATCCGGGCCTTTGATCCGGTGGCCATGCCCAACGCGCGCCGGGTCCTGGAAAACCGCGTGGAGTTCTGCCAGGGCGCCTTCCAGGCGGCCGAAGGCTGTGATGCGCTGATCCTGGTCACGGAATGGAACGAGTTCCGCCACGTCGATCTGGACCGCCTGAAGGCGACCCTCAAGGCGCCGGTGGTCTTCGATGGGCGCAACCTCTGGAACCCGGATTCGCTCCGGGCCAAGGGCTTCACCTACACGGGCATCGGTCGGATCTGATCAGGCCTTGATCAGCCTTGGATCAGCCTTCGACCAGTCCCTGGGTGCAGCGCACGCGGCGGCTCAGCTTCAGCTCGTCCAGGCGCTTGTCGTTGGCGGGCGTGAAAGCGCGCCGCGGGTGCCACACGTGGTACTGCAGCGCCAGGCCCTTCAGTGACTTGATCTTCAGGCCCAGGTGGGTCAGCCGCAGCTCGACGTCGGTGTCCTCGCGGCCGTAGCCCTCGTATTCCTGGTCAAATCCGTTGATTTCGACCAGGTGCTGCCGGGCCACCGAGTAGTTGCAGCCCTTGAGGTCGTCGATGCGTTCCATGCCCAGCCACCGGCGCAGGCCGGGGTTCGACCAGCGGAGGGTGCGTTGCAGGTGCTCGCTGTCCTTGCGGACCACGCTCCACAGCATGCGGGGGCCGGGGAAATCGAAGAAGCCGCGGCTCACGTGCCGGGGCGTCAGCCAGGAACTGAGCTTCGGGCCGAGCTCCACGCGGCGCCCGGCCAGGAAACGGCCCGGCTCCTGCTGCTCCACGTGGTCACGGACGAAGTGCCGATGCGGCACGCAGTCGCCATCCAGGAAGATGGCCACCTCGCCGGAAGCCCGCCGCAGGGCTTCGTTCAACATCCGGCATTTGCGGAAACCCTGGTGCTCCTGCCAGATGTGCTCGACCCGGTAGCCGCTCTCCGCGCGGAACTGGTCGATGATGCGCCGGGTTTCCGGTCCCGAGCCGTCGTCGCAAAGCAGGAGCTCGAAATCCCGGAAGCTCTGCTGCCGCAGTCCCGCCAGCACCAGCTCCAGGTGGCGTGGCATCTCGTAGGTCGATACGAAGAGCGAGGCCCGGGGAGTCGAGCTCATCTCAGCTCCCGGTAGCTCCGGTACTCGAAGAAGCGGCGACCGGTCCAGCGTTCCAGCAGGTCCAGCACGATCTTCTTGATGTCCTTCATCTGCCATTCCAGCGGCGAATTCTTCAGGTCCCAGTTCCAGTTCTTGGCCCGGATGCGCTCTTCCATGGGTCCCGGATGGGTGCCTTCAAAGCGACGCAGTCCCCAGATCTTCTTGTAGCGGTAGTTGTCGCCCGTGTGGGGGACGCCGTCCTGGGCTTGGGCCTTGGAGGGATCGCCGTGGTAGAGCGTGTCCATGAAATAGGTCTTGGCCTTCATCGCTTCTGGCGTGCGGACCCAGCCGTAATGGAACACGCGGCCGCCGGACTCCAGGACCTTGAGCTTCGAGCCGTCGGGTTTGCGGAAGCTCTGGGCGTCGCCGATACTGCGGGCGCCGGAGGTGCGGCGGATGGCGCGCACCTCACGCCGGTAGGCGCTGCGCGAGACCTGGATCACGTCGTAGGATCCGTAAAAATGCAGGTAATCGAAGTAGAGGCCATCCACCACCGGATGCGGGTGGACCTGCGTGATCGCGCGGCGGATGTCGGCCAGGTCTTCCTGGTGGAGCACCTCGTCGGCCTGCAGGTACACGCACCAGTCGCCCGTGCAGCGGTCCAACGCCAGGTTGGTCTGCTCGGCCAGGATCTGGCCGCCCTTCTTCTTCTCGGGGTCGTCGAGCGGCCAGTCGCTCTCGAAGATCTTGATCTTCTCGGAACCCCCGAAGTGGAGCGAGAAGCGCTTGATCTGCTGGAGGGTGTCGTCGTCGCCACGGCCCACGTTGACCACGAGCTCGTCCACGAGGGGCAAGAGCGAGCGCATCGACTCCAGATAAGGGTAGTCGAATTTGGTTCCGTTGCGGACCAGGGTGAAACCCGAGATCCGCGGCCTGGAGACAGGAGTTTCGGCTTCGGCCATGACGAGGTCGGACATTAGCCTACTCGCGCTGGTACTGCCAGATCTTCACATGGCGGACGGCCCGGGAAAGGCCCTCCAGCACCGAGATGACCAGGCCGTGGAAGCCGTCTTTCCAGGCCCCGTAGTAGAAGTAGTTCTTGAGGAACATGGCCGGCCCCGCGGTCACGATCCGCAGCGCATGGGTGCGCTGCCCCGCCCGGACGCGGTCGCGGGCCTCGATTGAAGTGTATTTGTTCATTTTTTCGAGGAACTTCTCGGGGGCAAAGTCGGGGTCATGGTCCAGGGGCTCGTGGATCCGTCCGGGAGGCTGGGCAAAGACCGGGTACTCGTGGATGTCGTTCTGGTAGCGGACGCCCGCCCGGTGAAAGAAGCGGTCCTGGTAAGATGGATTCCAGACGCCGTGGTGGATGGCCTTGCCCAGGAAATACTCCTGGCGGCGCACCTTGTAGGCACGCAGGGGCGGGCCTCCGGCAGTGGACAGCAGCTCCTTCAGGAGGGTCTGGAGCTCGGGGCTGCAGCGTTCGTCCGAGTCCACGACCAGGATCCAGTCGTGGCGTGCTTCCTTCATCGCCAGCTCGCGCTGGACCCGGAAGCCGGGCCAGGGGTTGACCAGGAAACGCAGTTTTCCGGCCCAGGGAGCCTGGGGGTTCTCGGCCAGGGCCCGGGTGCGATCGGTGCTCTGGGCGTCGACCACGACGATCTCGTCGCACCAGCTGAGGGATTCCAGACAACGCGCGAGGTGCTTTTCGTTGTTCTGGGTCAGGATGGCCGCGGTGACGGGAAGGCGGGGTTTCTCGGCGCTCATAGGGGCTTTCTGGCAACCTGGAGCACGCGGGTCAAGACTTCCTGGACGCCGATGCCGGTCATGCAGCGAAGTTTTTCGACCGAGCACTCCTGGAGGCCGCACCAGGCGGGCATTCCGGGATCGGCGTCGCGGCGGCAGGGCAGCCCCTCCAGGAACAGTCGTGGATGCAGGTCCTGGGGGTACGGGTGCCACTCGGTGGGGTCTTCGGGGCCAAACAGGGTGACGCTCGGGGTGCCGACAGCCACGGCCAGGTGCCGGGGGCCCGAATCGTTGCCCGCAAAGGCGGACAGCCTGGAAATGACGGCCGAAAGCTCCCGGATTCCCAGCGTGCTCTCCACGCGGATCCGGGGCCGGATCAGGGCGCGCAGGCGGGTGTCCGGCACGAGCTCGGTCAGGGCGTCGTCCACCTGCTTCAGGAAATCCCGGGCCAGGGGCTCCTCTTGCGGCGAGGTCACGGCCAGCGCGGAGCCCTCGCGGTCCAGGCACCAGCGGACCGCCAGCTGGGCAAAGCGCTCGGCGGGCCAGTGCTTGGTGGGGCGGCTGGCTCCGAGGCCAATCCCCAGGACGGGGCCAGTCAGTGAAAGCGTGTCGAGGCGCCCCTGGGCCGCCTGGCCTTCCTGTTCCCGCAGAAAGACCCGGGGCAGACGGCCTGCGGGAATCGACAGTCCGAGCGCCCGGACCGTGTCCATGTCGCGCTCGATGACGGGTTTGAGGGTCCCTTTTCCCGGGACCTCGACCGTGGAGTACCGGTTCCGGTCGCGGTGGCCATGGAAATGGACCGAGCGCACGGCTGCGCCCGAGGCAAAGGCGATCAACGAGCTCGACGGGCTGGCGTGGAAGTTCACGGCCCAGTCGTAAGCCTCCCTTCGGACGGCCAATGCCAGGCGGGTCACCGCGCGGGCCCGGGAAGCGGCCTGATCGCGCCGTTCAAAGGTCCAGACCTTGCGGACGGCCGGATGGTTTTCGAGCAAGGGCGCCCAGGCTGCGGGCACGGCCACGTCGATCGCGCTGCGCGGAAACGCTTCGTGCAATTCCAGGAGCGGCGCCGTCATCAGGACAGTGTCCCCGAGGGAGCGCAGCTTGATGGCCAGGATTCTTTCGGGGGTTTTCATCGCATCCGGTTGCCTGTGAGCGAAACGGTATCCCAGTGCCCCAGAAATGCAAAACCCCTGGAAGCTCGGTGGAGCGTCCAGGGGTTTTCACGAAAAACGTGAAAGAGCGCCGAATTACTTGGCAGCTTCTTCTTTTTTCGCTTCGTGCTTCTTGCCGTGAGCTTTCTTGGCTTTTTTGGCTTCAGCTTTCGGAGCTTCAGCGGCCGGAGCGGCGGCGGCGGCAGCGGGAGCAGCGGCGGGAGCAGCAGCGGCCGGAGCGGCAGCTTCGTTAGCGAGAGCCGAGAAAGCGAACAGAGCGGCGATAACAACGATGATTTTTTTCATTGTAGTTCTCCTTAAAGAACAGGTTTTAGGCTCCAAGGAGCCCTTGGCCCTAGTTGTACGCACAACTTTTGGGTGCGGCAACTCAAAATCAAATTATTCCGGGCAGTTGTCGCCGTCTGAAACAGTCGGCCATGAGCGCTGTTGCAGAGTACGGCAGCACAGCGGTGAAATGCCTTTGCGAAGGCCTGAAGCCTGATTGGCAAAGTCAGAATCTGGAGGGCTCGTACCGGGGGAAACGAAGGGAACGGTTGCCTGTTGCCTGGCCCAGAGCTTCGACAGCTCAGAACTTCGACTGGGACGTGTAGATGTGCTTGATGTCGATGTGCTGGAAGCGCAGGTGCTTCAGCTTCATCGATGCCAGCTGCATGATGAGCTTGGTCTGGCGGCTCTTGTCCTGGAAACGCACGCGGCGGATCTCGCCCAGGATGAACGATTCCATCTCGATGGGATGGAAGCAGAAGCCGCGTGAAAACTCGTAGCTGCCCTTGAAAGGGATGATGCGCGACTCGAAGATGTCGCCGCGGGTGAAGCCCCGGCTGATTTCGGGGGCCTGGACCGTGTAGGCCTTGTTCGAGAACAGGTCCTGGACGACCAGCCCGGTCTTGGCCCAGGTGCGCCGCTTGAGCCGGAAAACCGAATGGATGGTGGAGCAGAAGTCGCGGTAGATGTTCAGCTCCTCGTTCGAGAAGCGGTCCTTGTTCCTGCGGAAGTAGTACTTGATGGGCGGCAGGTCGACCCCGGGCAGGTCGCGATCAAAGATGTACCAGTCCATGAACACGCACATGCGCTGCTCGAACTCGATGTCGTCCTCGTAGACGATGCCGGCCTTCTCGAAGAACTCCTGCTTGGCGTTGTAGACCTCGCGGTAATACTCGCCCGTGGTGAATTCTTCGATGATGGGTTCCAGATAGCGTTCGTACATGGTCGGTTTCACGAGGATAATGATCCGGGACCCGCGTGGCAACCGGACTCTGGCCCCAGGCCGACAAATTTGCTAAGGCTTCGGGCCTATGTCCCAAGCTTCCAAGCCCTTTTCGCCGGTCCGCCCTGACGTCAACCTGCCCAAGCAGGAGGAGGACATCCTCCGCCTCTGGGAAGAGCGCAAGATCTTCGAAAAGTCCCTGGAGGGGGCCAGGTCCACGGCCGGCCAGGCCAGCCAGCCCTACAGCTTCTACGACGGCCCTCCGTTTGCCACCGGGCTGCCCCATTACGGGCACATCCTGGCGGGCGTTCTGAAGGACATTGTCCCCCGCTATTGGACCATGAAAGGTTACTCCATCCCGCGCCGCTTCGGCTGGGACTGCCACGGCCTTCCCGTGGAGTATGAGATCAACAAGTCCCTCAAGCTCGACTCGCGCAAGGCCATCCTGGAGTACGGGGTGGACAAGTACAACGCCGCCTGCCGCTCCATCGTGCAGCGCTACTCGCAGGAGTGGAAGCGGACCGTCCGCCGCACGGGCCGCTGGGTCGACATGGACAACGCCTACTTCACCATGAGCGTGGAGTTCATGCAGAGCGTGTGGTGGGTGTTCCAGGAGCTCTGGAAGAAGGGCCTGATCTACGAGGGGCACAAGGTCGTCCCGTATTCGACGGGTGTTTCGACGGCGCTTTCGAACTTCGAAGCCAACCTCAACTACAAGCAAGTGCAGGACCCGGCCGTGACGGTTTCTTTCCCCGTGGACGGGCAGCCGGGTGTCTCGATCCTGGCCTGGACCACCACGCCCTGGACGCTGCCCTCGAACCTGGGGCTGGCCGTGCATCGCGACGTGGACTACGTGCGCGTGAAGGAGCTGGCGTCCGGCCAGGTTTACATCCTCGCGCAGGCGCTTCTGCCTTCGGTGTTCAAGGACCCGGCCAAGGAAGTGGAAGTGCTGGAAACCCTGAAGGGCGAAAAGCTCGTGGGCCTGCGCTATGCGCCGATTTTCGATTACTTCGCTTCCAAGAAGTCGGAAGGCGCCTTCCAGGTCATCCATTCGGACCACGTCACGACCGAAAGCGGCACGGGCGTGGTGCACATGGCCCCGGCCTTCGGCGAGGAAGACTATGCGGCCTGCAAGGCGGCGGGGCTTCCGTTCGTCTGCCCGGTTGATGACGACGGCATGTTCACCGCCGAGGTTCCCGACCTGCAGGGCAAGCGGGTCAAGGACGCGGACAAGGAGATCATCGCCAGCCTGAAGCAGAAGGGTCGCCTGTTCAAGCAGGACACCCTCATGCACTCGTACCCGTTCTGCTGGCGCTCGGACACGCCGCTCATCTACCGGGCGGTTTCGAGCTGGTTCGTGGCGGTCGAGAAGATCAAGGATCGCCTCCTGGCCAACAACGCCACCACCCGCTGGGTGCCCGATCACCTGCGGGACGGGCGCTTCGGCAACTGGCTTGAGAACGCCCGCGACTGGGCCATCTCGCGCAACCGCTTCTGGGGCACGCCGATCCCGGTGTGGCGCAACGCCGAGGGCGAGATGATCTGCGTGGGTTCGCGCGAGGAGCTCGAAAGGCTTTCGGGCCAGAAGGTCGAGGACCTCCACATGGAGTTCGTCGACAAGATCGAGATCCCGTCGCCCACGGGCAAATCGCCCCTCCGGCGCGTCAGCGAGGTCCTGGACTGCTGGTTCGAGTCGGGCTCCATGCCTTACGCGCAGTGGGGCTATCCGTTCCAGCACGAGCCCGAGTTCAAGGCCACTTTCCCGGCCGATTTCATTGCCGAGGGCCTGGACCAGACCCGCGGCTGGTTCTACACGCTCATGGTGATCGGCACCGCCCTTTACGACCAGGCGCCCTTCAAGAACGTGGTCGTGAACGGGCTCGTCCTGGCCGAGGACGGCAAGAAGATGTCCAAGAGCCTGCGCAACTACCCGGACCCCATGCTGGTGCTGGACAAGCACGGCGCGGATGCGCTCCGGCTCTACATGATCGACTCTCCCGTGGTGAAGGCCCAGGAGCTGCGCTTCTCGGAAGCGGGCGTGACCGATGTGGGCCGGCGCATCCTGCTGCGCTGGTGGAATTCCTACGCGTTCTTCGCCAACTACGCCAACGTGGACGACTTCCGGCCGCGCGGCGATGCCCGCAAGTCGCCCAACCTCCTGGACCAGTGGGTGATGTCGCGCCTGCACACGCTCATCGCCAATACCCAGGAAGAAATGGCGGCTTATCGCCTCTACAACGTGGTGCCCCAGCTGCTCCAGTTCGTCGAGGACCTGACCAACACCTACATCCGCTTCAACCGGCCGCATTTCTGGGCTGAAGGCATGCCGGAGGACAAGCGCCTGGCCTACGAGACGCTCCACGAGGTGCTGCTCACCTTGTCCAAGCTCATGGCGCCCTTCGCGCCGTTCCTGGCCGAGGCCACCTACCAGAACCTGTCGCAGGTCCTGCCCGAGGGCCAGCGCAAGGAGTCGGTGCATCTGGAGCGGTTCCCCGAGGCGGACCGGTCGCTCATCCGGCCCGAGCTCGAGGAGGCCGTCCGCGCCATGGACGCCCTGGTCCAGCTGGGACGCAACCAGCGCGAGAAGATCAAGGTCCGCGCCAAGATCCCCCTCCGCACGATGACCATCATCCAGCGCGAGAAGCGGGTGCTGGAGAACCTGAAGCGCTTCGAGCCGTATTTCCAGGACGAGCTCAATGTGCGCGAGATCGCCTACGCGGCCAACGAGGACGACTTTGTCCAGGTTTCGGCCAAGCCGAATTTCCCGGTCCTGGGAAAACGCGTGGGACCGAAGATGAAGGCCGTGGCCGCCGGCATCCAGAAGCTGGCGCTCGCCGACCTGCTGAAGCTCGAACAGGGCGGAAGTGTCACGGTCGAAGGCGAGGAAATCACCCAGTCGGACCTGCAGGTGGTGCGTGCTCCCAAGGGGGATCGCCCCAATCTGGCGGTCAGCGCCATCGTGTCCATCGAGCTCGACTCGACCGTGACCGAAGAGCAGGTCCGCGAAGGCCTGGCGCGCGAGATCATCCGCAAGGTGCAGGCGGCCCGCAAGTCGGCCGACTTCCAGCTGGACGACCGCATCGCGCTGGAGCTGGGTTGCTCGGGACAGCTGCTCGAAGCCGCGCGCGCGCACCAGGAGCTCATCTGCCGCGAGACCCTGACGGCGAAGTTCTCGTTCGCGGACCAGCCCCAGGGCAAGTTCACCGAGACCCTGGACCTGGACGGCGAAGCCCTTTCCATCGGGGTCACGGCCCTGTCGAGGAGTTGAGCCTGGCGCAGACCCGGAAGCCCCCGGCCCGGAAGCCGGGGGACAAGAAGAGCGGCAAAGGCCACGAGCGGGGTGTCTCGACGGCGCGGCCCCTGGGAGAAGATCCCCGGGGTCCCTGGTCGTTCGAGCCGATCGGGTGGATCGAGTCGCCCTTCAAGGAAAAGTTCGGAATCCCGCGCCAGGCGGGCATGGCGCTCCAGGCCCGCGGCGTGATCCGCCTGGCGAACCACGATTTCCTGAGGCGCGCCATCGAGGGGCTGGATGGCTTCACGCACCTCTGGGCGCTCTGGATCTTCCACGAACATGATGCCCGGGACTGGAAGCCTTCGATCCGCCCGCCGAGGCTGGGCGGCTCGAAACGGGTCGGGGTGCTCGCTTCGCGTTCTCCCCACCGGCCGAATCCGATCGGGCTTTCGGCCATGCGGATCGTGTCGATCGAGGCCGCGGCCCCGGGTGGGCCGCGCATCGTGGTGGAAGGCGTGGACGTGCTGGACGGCACTCCGCTGCTGGACCTGAAGCCCTACCTGCCGTTCGCGGATTCCATTCCGGAAGCCACCTCGGGCTGGGCCTCAGGCGAAATTCCCCGCACTCCCGTCCTCTTCGAGCCCCAGGCGCTGGCGCAGGTCGAGACCTTTGCCCGGGAAACCGGGACCGAAGCGCTCAGGACCATGATCGAGGAGGTGCTGGAGCTGGATCCCCGGCCGGCCTCCCAGAAGCGCAAGCTTCCGCCCACGGACCCCGAGGCCGAAGGTGCGCGTTTCGGCTTCGAGCTCATGCACCTGGACGTCCGTTGGGTGATCCGCGGCGGGGAGTTTCACGTCTACGAAGTGGTCCGGCTGCGCTGAACAGCCCCGTTATTTCCGGAAGTCCTTCATGGCCTGCACGAACCGCTGGAAGAGCTCGGCCGAGTCGTGCGGTCCGGGGCAGGCTTCCGGGTGGTACTGCACCGAGAAGGCGGGCGCGCCCGGGGCGTTGACCCGGAGGCCGGCGACGGTCTTGTCGTTCAGGTGCAGGTGCGTGATTTCGATCGTGGGCGGCAGGTTCTTGGGCTCGACCGCGTAGCCGTGGTTCTGCGAGGTGATGGCCACCTTGCCCGTGGCCTTTTCGACCACCGGCTGGTTGCCGCCGCGATGGCCGAATTTCAGCTTGTAGGTCCGGGCTCCCAGCGAAAGCGCCAGGATCTGGTGAC
>CANFHS010000066.1 GCA_947446835.1 Bacteriovoracaceae bacterium | reverse complement strand
CGGCACCTACACCGCCTATTACGCGGTCCTGGCCAACTACCTGGGCAGCACCATCGGCAGCAGCTACACCACCAGCGTGAAGGTACGGGTCCTGCAGAAAGCCGACCCGACCCTCCTGGGCGGTGCCGTGGACCTGAACGTCGTGCTGGTGGGCAACAGCAACATCAATGCATCACGCACCGCCAAGGGCAGGCAGAACCTCAACGAGCTGATCAAGCAGGTGCATCGCATCTACGCCGGTGGGGGAGACACGAACTTCGCCGGGTCCAATGCTTCGAGCACCAGCATCCGGATCGGCCAGGTCACGGCCTATGAGTGGACCTGCGCCGACGGGGGAGACGACTATTCGACCCTGACCAGCCTGACCGAGGTGCCGACCCTGTTCAAGGTGGGCTCCGCGCTGGTGAACCCGGCGGATGCGGCCACTCCGGCCAACGAGGCCAAGGCGCTGAACATCTTCATCGTGAAGGAGCTTCCCAGCTCCATCCTGGGCATCGCGGGCGGCATCACCGGCGCCATGAAGACGGGAACCGGGGCGAGCGGCCTGGTCTTTTCGAGCTTCGGCCTTCTGGGCTCCTTCAACGCGTCCTGCACTGGCAGCGGTTCCTGCGACTACGCCCACCAGTCTGCCAGCTTCATCGACATGGGCGGCACCATCGCCCACGAGATGGGGCATTTCATGGGGCTGAATCATCCGTCCGAATACCAGGGCACCCAGCATGACGCCGTGCCCGACACCCCGGAGTGTTACCATGTCTCTTCTTCCTGCTCCCTGGGCGGAACGAGCTGCATCTTCCAGGCGTCGGACTCCTGCCTGAGCGACGCCAGCACGGGTCGGACCAGCGGCGACTGCAGCACAGCCTGCCCAGGCTACGATGGAAGCGCCACGTTCTGCCCCCTGGCCAACGAGTGCCAGTTCAACCACGTCATGTGGTGGACCCAGAAGAACATCACGCCGTCGGTCGCCTCCGACGGGCAGATCTTTTCGGCCCAGTCGGGAGCCATCCTGAACTTCAGCCCTTACGTGCGCTGAGGGTTGTGCGAAGATGAGGGCATGAGGTCCCCGGTGCGCGGCGTATTCCTGCTGATGGCTTTGCTGGTCGTGATCTCCAGCTCCGCGACTGCCCGCGCGGACGATGCGGACATCCAGCGCAAGGTGCAGGCGCTGCTGGCGCCCTTGCATCCCGCCGACACGCCCGACGATTGGCGGGCGCTCGGGCCCGATGCACCCCGGGTCATCATCGCGATGATCGGGCGCACCGATCGGATCCGCGAGCGGCATCGGCTGACCTCGGTGCTGGGCTACTTTCCGGACGACCCGGCCGCGCTGGCGTACCTGAAGCGGCAGGCCGAGGGCGCTCCAGACGAGGTGATCCGGGTGGCCGCGGTCCGATCCGTCGGACAGGCGGCGGGCGTGAAGGAGTCCTCCTTCGTGGCGCAGTTCCTGGCCTCCGAAGATCCCGACCTCCGCGTGGCCGCCGGCCAGACGCTCCGGCAGATGAACGATCCCCAGGCCGAGGCACTGCTCGAACCCTTCCTGGCCAAGGAGGGCAACTCGCGGCTCGCGGCCAGGATCCAGGGCCAGCCGCCACGCGTACCGGTGGCGCGTCTCAAGCCCACCGGCAGCACCGAATCGCGCCCCGCCCCCGGGCTACCCGGCGCGTGGCGCGGGTTCCGCGTCATGCCCGATCCGCGCAGCGGGCAGATGCGGTCGGAAGCCTGCACCCTGCGTCTCCAGCTGCCCGCCAGGGCCACCGGCGACAAGGCAGCCCTCCAGGCCGAGCTTTTTTTGACACCCGCGGCAGGCGGCGCGCCCCTGGGCGAAACCGTCACTGAGGTCAGGGGCGAGGGCCAGCGACTGAGCGGCAGGATCCGGATTCCCGGGGAGTCCGACCCCGTCGAGTTTTCGGGCCAAGTGCGCGAACAGGCAGGGGTTCGGGTGCTGGAGCTGCGGGTGCCCCGCACGGGCGCGCTTTACCTGCTTCGCAAGGACTGAGCTTCCTCAAATTCCGGGTCCCGAATGCCGATCTGTCTTCAGGATGGTCGAACGTTCCAGGATCCTTCAGAGCTTCCTTCAGGATGCGCTCCGGCTTTGCGGAGAGGCCTTGGCCGAGCTGCGCCATCTGGAGGAACAGGCCACTGGAAAGCGGGTCAGCCCCGCCCAGGTCCGCTCGTTCTTCCGTGTGCTGCACACCCTGAAGGGCACCGCTGCCCTGGTCGACGAGGCCAAGGACGTCGTGAGTGCCCTGCACGCCATCGAAGGCAAGTTGGCCTGCCAGAATGTCTCGGTTTCGGCCCGTCAACCCGACTGGGTACCTGAAGCGGGAGTGGCCCTGCGCGCCGCCCAGGCCGCGCTCTGCGAAATGCAGCGCAAGGAAAAGTATCCGCCCCAGGCCGAGGCCCTGGTGCGAGGGTTCCTGGTCCGCTCGACCCTGCCGGGTCGCGACCGCCTGCTCTGGTTTCCCGTGACCTGCGTGACCCGGATCGTGAGCCCAGGCGAGATGCTGGGGCAGACCGGCATCCAGATCGAAGGCGCCTGGGTCCCCGTGCTGGGCGACACCCATGCCCAGTCGGGACGGAGCGTTTTCGGTCTTGCCGTCCGATCCGAAAAAGGACGCCTGGTCGTGGCGATCGAGGAAGTCCTGTCGGTCGACTCCTGGACCGTGGCGCTTGAGCAGGGTGCCGAGAGCGGCCTGGACCTCTTTGACCGGGATGCCGAAGCCGACTCCGCCGCCGACGCGCAGGTGGCCTGAAAGGGCGCGCCTCCGGACCGCTTACATGCGGTCGGGGATGCGGATGCCGAGCAGGCCCAGGCACAGCTCGATCTGCCCGTGCACCAGCTTGCACAGTCCCAGCCACGAGGCGCGGCGCGCTTCGTCCTTTTCGCTGAGGATGTGGCAGTCCTTGTAGAAGCTGTTGAACGCCTGCGACAGCGCGAAGCCGTACTCGGCCAGGTGGTGCGGTTCGTAGAGCGCGTGGGCGCGGCCCAGGACGTCGGGCAACTTCAGGCACTCCAGCAGGAGGTGCCGCTCCGAGGCCACGGACGGCGCGATGATGCGGCCCGGAGCGAAGCCCTGGTCCTGTGCCTTGCGCAGGATCGACTGGATCCGGACAGCCGCGTAAAGCAGGTAAGGGCCCGTGTTGCCTTCGAAGTTCGAGAACCGCTCCAGGTCGAAGACGTAATCGGCGGCGCGGTTGTTCTTCAGGTCGGCGTACTTCAGGGTCGCGATGCCCACCTTGTGCGCGATGTCGTCCATCTCGGCCGGGGTGTAATTGCGCTCGGCCGCGAAGTCCTGCAGGCGTTTCCTGGCCTCCTCGTTGACCATCTGGATCAGGTCCTTGAGCTTGAGCACGCCGCCCGCGCGGGTCTTGAAGGGCTTGCCGTCCGGGCCGTTCATGGTGCCGAACCAGGTGTGCACGAGCACCGCTTGGCCCGCGAGGCCGACCTTGGCGGCGGCCGAGAACACCTGCTTGAAGTGCATCTGCTGGCGCTTGTCGACCACGTACAGCACGAGGTCGGCCTTGAAGTGGTTGACCCGGTACTCCACCGTGGCCAGGTCGCTGGTGTGGTAGAGGAACCCGCCCCCGGACTTTTCGAGGATGAGCGGAGGAGTCTCCGGCTCGGCCTCGGTGGCCAGCGGGATGACCAGCGCACCTTCGGAAACCTCGGTGTGGCCCTGCTGCTTGAGGCGCGCCACCATCGGCGGCATCTTGTCCTCGTAGAAACTTTCGCCCAGGTGGCAGTCGAAATGGATGTCGAGCTGGCCGAAGTTTTCTTCCAGCCCCTTCACGGTGGTATTCACGAAGTGGCGCCACAGCTCGCGGTAGCCGGGATGCGTGCCTTTCTGGAGCTCGTCGGTGGCCTTGACGGCCTCGGCGCGCGCGGCTTCGTCCTCGGCGCAGCGTCTGGAGGCGGCCGGGTAGATCTCCTCCAGGTCCTCCATCGTGACGGGCGACTCCTGGGGCCAGGGGCCCCGGAAGGCCGGGTCGAAGTAGGGGAGGCCCGGCTGCCTGCGCTTCAGTTCGCAGAGGATCATGCCCATCGGGGTGCCCCAGTCGCCCAGGTGGTTGTCGCCGATGACCTCTTCGCCCAGGAACCGGTAGATGCGCGACAGGCTGTCCCCGATGATGGACGAGCGCAGGTGCCCCACGTGCATGGACTTGGCCACGTTCGGGCCGCCGTAGTCGATGACCACGTGCCGGGGCTGGGCCACCTTCTGGACGCCCAGGCGCGGATCCTGGGCCATGGCCCAGGTGTGCTCGGCCAGGAGCTCGTCCCCCAGCAAGATATTGATGAAGCCCGGCCCTGCGATCGAAAGCTGAAGCCCCCGGGCGCCTTCGCCCAGCTCCGTGCGGGCGCGGTCGGAGGCGGCATTCAGGACCGACTGGGCCACCTCGCGGGGGTTCTTCTTCTGCGCCTTGGCGCAGGCCAGGGCCCCGTTGCACTGGAACTGGGCCAGGTCCGGGCGGTCCGACACGGTGACTTCTCCGAACCTGGCGTCGTGGCCAAGCGATGAAAAGCATTCGGAAAAGAGCTGGGTCAGGCGGTTCTTGAGTGACGACATCTTGACGCCACCCTACACCGGCGGAAGCGGGGCGCAAAGAGGGCGCGCTCGGGCCTCAAGGTTCCGGGCGGTTTGGCCGAACAGGACAGTGAGATGGGTTCAAACCTGCGCTTCCGTATCCTTGTGGCACTGATGGCAACCCTGGCGGGAACCGCCCTGGTTGCGGGCTCGACTGGGGCGCGTGCTTCCGACGAGCACGGACATGCCGCCGCCGAGCACGGACACGCAGCCGCGACTGCCGCGCCGGCCGCCCAGGTGGCCACCCACGAAGTTGCCAAAGAAGCGCCCCGGGGCGAAGGCTGCTCGATGGGCGACGCGGTCTGGGCCAAGGGCCGCGCTCCGGCCTCCACCCGCAGAAGCATTTTTGCCCCGCTGGGCGATGCCTGGGACAGCATCCAGGACAAGGTGGATGACCTCCGCCACGCCAGCGAAGAAGTCCAACGCCTGTCGCTCGAAAACGCCAACCTGCGCCTCCAGCTGGAGAGCCAGGAGTTCGAGTGCCAGTCGCGCCTCTCGCAGAAGCGGACCGAGGCCTACGGCAAGCGCCTGGGCCAGGACACGGGCAGCCCGCTGGGTCGCACGCTGGCTTCGATCGAGTACCGCCCGCCCACGCACCTGTTGCCCGGTCAGCTCTACACCTTGGCCCTGGGTTACCTGAAGGGCAAGGAAGAGGAAAAGGCCGCCGTCATCCTGAGCTTCCTGTCGAACCTGGAAGACGAGGCCGAGTACCGGACCGCGAAGAACCTTCTCCTGGCCGGTGTGGCCTGGTTCAGGGTCGAGAACTACGACACGGCGGACCAGTTCTTTGCCCGCGTGCTGGACGGCAAGCAGACTCCTGTCAACGCCCAGTACCATGCCCAGGCGCGCGTCTGGCGCGGCCTGGTGTCGCAGAAAAAAGGCAAGCATGATCAGGCGCAGGACTTCCTGAAGGACCTCATTGCGCATCATCCCCACAGCACGGAAGCCAAGTGGGTGAATCCGGGATCCAGGGAGGCAGAACGTGTTCCTGCTTCGGAATAACGGCGTTCTCGTCCTTTCCCTGATCGCGACCTGGCTGGCTCCCGCAAACACCGCCTGGGCCAAGAGCCCCACGGTCCAGAACGGGGTCACTCCCGTGCTTTGCGGCACGCTCGAAACTTCCAACGGGGACCTGCAGATCCTCGACAGCATCCGCACGCAGCTCATGGAGTCGCTGCCGGGCAGCGGCCTGCAGTGCGGCGCCTGGATCAGCGTGGCCCCGGGTGAAGGAAACTGGGCGGTCATCCGCCACCGCGACGGCATCACGTTGCACGTGGCCGGCGGATCGTTCGTGGCCCTGACTCCGGGCGAGGAGCAGGTGGTGCTTTACCGGGGCGAGGTCTTCGGGCGCGCTGACGGCGGGACTCCCGAGCTCCGGGTCGTGACGGCCAATGCGCGCGTCCGGGTGGGCAACGGCATGGCCCTGATCGGCTACAGCCAGGCCGCCGAAGACACGCAGGTCATCAGCCTGGAAGGCTCGGCCAGGATCGAGAACCGTTTCGTGACCCCGTCGCAGATCCTGGTGCGCGAGGGCGAAGCGTCCTCGCTGAACTTCAAGCTGCTCCGCACGGTGCCCAGCACTCCGCGCGCCATCGCTTCGCTCGACCTGCGCTCCAAGCTCAAGGCTTTCCCCATCGACGACCGCATCCACAGCATGGCCGTCAAGGCCGCCTTCCAGCGCAACGAGCGCAAGTTCGCTTCCACCTTCGAGGAGGAAGCCAAGCGCAAGGCGCCGGCCCCGCAGCGGGCTCCGGCTTCGGATCCGGTGGCTGCCGCCCGCGCCGAAGCCCACAGGCAGAAGCTGCGCGCGCATTGGGTGGGAAAGATCGTCGGCGGAAGCCCGATGACCGAACAGGAATTTTCGCGAGGTCCGGCCCGCAAGCCCGCTGCCGCGGCGGTGGAAGACACCGAAGCCAGGTATGTCGCCCGCAAGAAGGCGGACGAGATGAAAGAGAAGAAACGCCTCATCGAGGAGATCTCGAAGCTCAAACCGGAGCCGTGATCCGGAAGGGGGCGTGGGCCACAGGGAGGGGCTCAGGTCATGAAATTCAAGAAGGTGATTCCAAGGCTCCAGGTGCTGGTGCTGGCGGGCGTGGCTTTCCTGCTGGCCAGCTGGCCCGCAGCGGCCGCAGGTCTCGAGATCTCGGCCGGTCTTTCGTTCAGCCGTTCCAGCTACGGGGACGGCAATTACTCGTGGACGCGCCGCTGGGGTTCCTCGGTGGGCTACGAGTTCAATGATCGTTCCGAGATCGAGTTCGCCTTCCAGGAGGTCCTGGATCGCACGTACATCGAAGGCTACCAGGACACGACCTTCCACGATGAGGTCTACAGCTTCAACTGGGTGCAGAACCTGCTGGGCCGAAACTCGCCGCTGCAGCCTTACGTCAAGGTGGGGATCGGCCAGCTGAACCGCGACGCCTCGGGCGTCTATGCGGGCGGAAGTTCTCCCCCCAAGAGGCTGGACGTGGTGACCGGGGTGCTGGGCGGCGGGACGCGGCTTTACTTGACCCGCAGTTTTGCTATTCGCTTCGAGGTGACCAGCTACCTGGAAGGCGGAAACATCCGGACCTGGCAGGACAACGTGGGTGCCACGCTTGGCTTGTCGATCAACCTTTGAGCGGCTGGCAGCCCGGCTGCTCCTGGTCGGGGTGCTGCTGGGCGCCTCGGGCTGTTCGAGCCTGGGGTTGGGGTACCTGATCCAGGCCGGGCGGGGGCAGATGGCTCTTCAGAACCACGCGCGCCCCATCCCCGAGGTGCTGCGGGACGAGACCGTGCCGCCGCGCATCCGCCAGCTGCTGGCGCGCATTCCCGACGTCAAGGCCTGGGGTGAGGGCCAAGGCCTGAAGGCCACGCGCAACTACAGCGAGTACGTGCAGCTGGATCGCCTGGCCGCGGTCTGGGTGGTGAGCGCTTCGGAAGCGCTGCGGTTCAAGCCCAGGACCTGGAGTTTTCCCATCGTCGGCTCGTTCACCTACCTGGGGTGGTTCGATGTGGAGGAAGCGCGCAGGTACGCTTCCGAGCTGCGGTCGCAGGGGTGGGACGTGGACGTGCGCGGGGCTCGTGCCTACTCCACCCTGGGCTGGTTCAAGGATGCGGTGCTGTCGACCATGATCCCTGAGGGGCCGGACGCCTGGGGCGAGCTGGCCGAGGTGGTGCTCCATGAAAGCGTCCATGCCACGGTTTATGTTCCCAACCAGTCCACCTTCAACGAAAGCCTGGCCCAGTTCGTGGCGGAACAGCTGACGCCGGTGTTCCTGGCCGAGTCGCGCGGCGCGGATTCGCCCGAGCTCCAGGCCTACCGCCAGTCGCTGGTCGAAGGGCGACGCCGGGGCGCCGAGCTGCGGGCGGTGTACGAGAGTCTGGACCGGCTTTACCGGGAGCCCGGGGTGACCGAGCCCGACAAGCAGGAGCGCAAGCAGCGCATCCTGGCCCAGGCCCGAACGCGGCTGGGCCTGAAGCGCGATCTGAACAACGCCAGCCTGATCCAGTTCAGGACCTACGGCAGCGGCCAGAAGGAGTTCGAGGCATTGCTCAAGGTCTGCGGGGGAGACTGGCGGCGCTTCCTGGCCCGGGTGGGGAGCCTGAAGGCTCAGGATTTCGGAGGTCCCCAGAGCGAGGACCTGGAAGGCGTGGTTTCACGCGCGGCGCGGGAAGGCTGCTGAGTCCCGTTGCCGTGTGGGGGGAGAGGGGGAGAGGGGGCACAGGGCCCAGCCACTCTCCCGCGCCGCGCGCGATCCTTGGGATCAAAGGCTGGTGCCGTTGACCTGGATGTCGATCTTGCCCGTCAGCGTGTGCGTCTTGTAGAGGCTGCGCAGCCCCTTGTAGAGGCTGCAGCCGTAGTACCAGAAGCTCGGAGTGGCCGCGTACCAGTAGGGATCATTGCAGAGCTCCCAGTAGAAGTCGTATTTGGCGTTGGAGACTTCGACCACGAGGTCGCCGTGGCCCTGGCCGAACGCACCGCTGAAGTCGATGATTTCGCTCTCGGGCGCGTCGGGGCAAGCCGTGCCGCCGCCGTTCACGGCGAGGATTTTGGTGGTGCGGAGCTGGTCGCCGACCTTCACGTCGAACTGCACGCACTTGTAGTTGGCGGTGAAGTTCGAGCCCGGGACGTTGACCGGTCCGGCCGGCAACGGGGTGATGCGGACCTTCAGCAGGTTGTCGGTCTGCTGGGGCGGGCTCACGAAGGTCTTGATCGGAGTTCCTGCCGAATCCAGCTGGTTCAGCACGAAGTTGTAGGTGTGCGGAGGTTCCAGGTTCACGCCGCCCGAACCTGAACCTGAACCTGAACCTGAACCTGATCCTGATCCGGAGCCCGACCCCGATCCGGAGCCGTTCTGGAGCGCGGAGTTGGCGCTGACCTGGGGGATCGGAGTGCGACCGCAGCCGGTGAAGGCGATTCCCGTGGCGAGGAGTCCCACCGCCACGACGGACTTTTTGATCCAAAGACTGTTCATCGGTTTCATTTTTCCCTCTCTCTCAAGGCTTCCCGGAAGAAGCCCCTCTCTCGGAGGGGGATATTGCAGATGCCGGGCCAAGTGGTTTTTCCGGTGGTTTCAAGGGGTTCAGCCTGAAGTGTCTGGGCTGTGGACGAGTCACCTGTCAAAACTTTGGACAAGGCGGAACGGGAAATCCTGCTACACTGGCTTTGGGATGAATCAGGACGATCTCAGATCCCTCTCATGGATGAGCCAGGCGCTTTGGGCCGAGCCCGCGCGCTCGCAGCAGGTTTCGCTCGAAACCTTGTCGGCAGTGGCCCTGCTTGGACTGCCGGATGACCGCACCCTGGAGCGCTCCACCAGCGCCTTGTTGCAGCGGGCGTACCGGGACGGGACCGGCGCCGCGGGTCCGGGCATCCGCAACTCCTTTTACCGGCTCTCGCCCGAAGAGCGGGTGGTGCTTTCGGGCCTCCACCAGGCGCGCTGGTCCTATGCGCGGCTGGCCCGGATCCTGGGCAAGACCTCCGCGCAGGTGGCCGAGCTGGCCTGGTCCGCGCGCCTCTATCTGATCTCGGTGCCCGGCCAACAGAGGTCCGTGCCACACCCCACTGGCTCGGGCCGCAACGCCATCCATTGTCCGGAGTACGAGCCCAAGCGCCCCTGGACCCAGACGTTCCTGGACGAGGAAACCCCGCTCCGCGACCGGCCCTTCCTGCAGGAGCACCTGCTGGCGTGCGCCACCTGCCGGCAGGCGCTGTCCAGCTGCAAGCAGGTTTACTACGCGGTCGATAGCCTGATTCCCCGGATCGAGTCGCGGGAGCAGGAGCAGGTGCGCGTCCTGCAGCAGGTGGTCCGCCGGTCCAACGGAGTGCGCGATCCCCTGACCCTGAGCTTCTGGCAAAGCTTCCGGATCTTCCTGGAGCGGGGTGACATCCAGGTCTTCATGACGCTGGGGGTGGTGGTCCTGCTGGTGTTGGCCCACAGGCTGGGCAGCCCGTTCTGAGCGGGCTCAGTAAGCGCGCTCAGGCGGCAGGTACTGCATGCCGTCGGTGGCGCTCAGCTGCACCGTGAAGGTCCAGCCGGTGTGGATGCGTCCTTGGGCGTCGAGCAGGTCCTTGGGCGGATTCGGGAACCGACCCACCCGCTTCCAGGCCTTCTGGATGGCCTCGTCGAACTCGGGAATTCCCGAGCTCTGCTTGAGGTGCACTTCCACCAGGTCGCCTTCGCTGTTGAAGACCACGTCGGCCAGCGAGACGTAGTCGCCCGCGGGGACCTTGCGACGGTACTGCACCGCCCGGATCTCGTTCTGCCAGAGCGGCGCGATGGATTCGTACAGGCGCGCGTAGAAGGAGTAGTAGATCGACTCTTCGGTGTTGAGCAGGTTTTCGCTGCCCTGGGGAAGGTCGTGGTCGACGATGGCCTGGTCACCGCCCGATTGGCCGGCCTGGGCCTGATGGCTGGGCTCGTTCAGGTGCATCGGAACCCCGAGCTTGGCCAGCTGGGGCTTCTTGGTTTCGCGGCTGGCCTGCTTCTGCGAGTCGGACTGCTTCTGGCTGGGAGCCCCGGGCCGCGGAAGCACCTGGGTGTTCTTCGCGCGCTGCTCCTTTTCGACATTCCGGTTGCGGTCGGACATGTAGCGCGCGTTCTTGGGCTTGGGGGCTTCCTCGGGCTTGGTCTTGTCCTTCGAAAGCAGGAGCGCCTTTTCGCGCGCCTGGTCCTTCCATTGCTCGCGCAGCTTTTCCAGCTGGCCCGGGTCCAGGCGCCCGATCTCGACCCGCTTGGGAGCCTCGTGGAGGTCCCAGACCGGCCT
>CANFHS010000065.1 GCA_947446835.1 Bacteriovoracaceae bacterium | reverse complement strand
CTCGGGACGGACGTTGAAGCCGATGATCACCGCCGTGGAGGCGGAAGCCAGCAGCACGTCGCTCTCGGTGATGCCACCCGGGGCGGCGAAGAGCACCTTGACCTTGACCTTGTCGGTCGAGAGCTTCAGGAGGCTCTCGCGGACCGCTTCGACCGAGCCGAACACGTCGCCCTTGAGCACCACGCCGAGTTCCTTGGTCTCACCGGCACGGACCTTGGCGAACAGCTGTTCCATCGAAACGCCGGTCTTGGTGGCGGCCTTCTGGGCGCGCTCCTTGTCTTCCCGGTTTCCGGCCACCTTCTGGGCGGCAGCGACGTCCTCAGGCGAATCGAACTTCTCGCCCGCCATCGGCAGGGATTCGAAGCCCAGGATTTCGGCGGCCACGCCAGGAAGCACTTCCTTGACCTGGTTGCCCTTGTCGTCCATCAGCGCACGGACCTTGCCGAAATGGGGACCCGAAACGATGGCGTCGCCCACGCGCAGGGTGCCGCGCTTGACCAGGACCGAAGCCACGGGGCCACGGCCTTTTTCGAGGCGAGCCTCGAGCACCGAGCCGGAGGCACGGGCTGCGGGGTTGGCCCGCAGGTCCAGGACCTCGGCCTGCAGCAGGATCGACTCCAGCAGCTTGTCCAGGTTGGTCTTCTTGATCGCCGAGACCGGCACGAACATGGTCTGTCCGCCCCATTCCTCGGGCAGCAGGTTCAGCTCGGAGAGCTGCTGCATGACCTTGTCGGGCTGCGCGCCCGGCTTGTCGATCTTGTTGACCGCCACGATGATCGGCACGCCCGCCGCCTGCGCGTGCGAGAGGGCCTCGCGCGTCTGCGGCATGACGCCGTCGTCCGCCGCCACCACCAGGATCACGATGTCCGTGACGTTGGCGCCGCGGGCACGCATGGCGGTGAACGCCTCGTGGCCCGGAGTATCGACGAAGGTGATCAGCTGGCCGTTCTTCTCGACCGTGTAGGCGCCGATGTGCTGGGTGATGCCCCCGGCCTCACCGCCGGCCACGTTCGCCGAACGGATGGCGTCGAGGAGCGAGGTCTTGCCGTGGTCGACGTGACCCATGATGGTCACCACCGGCGGCCGGTTGACCAGCGCGGAGGCGTCGTCCTGGGCGACCTCGATGAATTCGTCTTCCTTGAACGAGGTGTTCCTGGCTTCGTACTTGAATTCCGCCGCGACGAGCGAGGCGGTGTCGAAGTCCACCGACGAATTGATGTTCACCATCTGGCCCATCTGCATGAGCTTGCGGACCACGTCGATGGCCTTGAGGGACATCTGGCCGGCCAGGTTCTGCACCGAGATCGTTTCGCCCGGAATCTCGACCACGCGCTTGTGTTCGGCTGCCGTGGTGAGCTGGGTTCGCCTGATTTCCTTGCCCACGGGGATCCGCTTCTTCTTGGGAAGGAAAACCATTTCCTTCTTGCGGTAGTCGGCGAAGCGGACGTCCTCGGGTTTGATCTCGAGTTCGCGCCCACCGCCTCCGCGTTTCTTGGCGGCTTCCTCCTCGGCCATCTGGTCGAGGCTTTCCTTGTTCATCTTGATGACGCGGAAGCCGTCCCGGTCGGTGGTGGTGGAAGTCCCGCCCCTCGGGGTGATCTTGGGACCTGCGCCCGGTCCGGTGGGAGCGGGCGGAATGAAGCGGGGCTTGGGCGGCGGTGCCGCCGGCTCCACGATCTTCAGGATGCTGCGGCGCGGAGCGACCGGACGCGGCGGGAGGATGATGGGCGGCTTCTTGACCGGGGTTACGCCGGCAGGAGTGACGACCGGGCCGGCGGCCACGCCCGGAGTGGGCGGGGCAACAGGGGCCGGAGCCGAAGTGGCGGCTGCCGGTGCCTCGACATCCGAGGGAGCGGCTTCGAGAGGAGCCTCGGCCGCCGGGGCCTCCGCGACCAGTTCGGTTTCGGAAACGGGGGCCTGCGTTGCTTCAGCCTGCTCCTCGGAGTAGGCACTGGCCGGGTATTCCGGCTCCTCGCCGTAAGCCTGCTCCTGCTGGGCGGCTTCTGCCTGTTGCTGGGCCGTGCCGCGGGCCGTGGCGGGTGCGGCTTCGGTTTCCCCGTCCGCTTTCACGCGGCGGCGGATGACCGGGGCTGCTGCCTTGGACGCGATCGCGGGACCCGCGGCCGTGGCTCCTGCGGCGGCCGCAGGGGCGGGCGCCGGAGCCGAGGCATCGGCCGTGGCTTCGGTCGAAGTCACCTTCTTGCGTGTCCGGGCCGCCGGCTTCTTGGCGGCAGTGACCTGGGCCTTGCTCTTGGGGTTCAGCGCTTCGCGGACGCGCTGGGCCTCCTCGGGCTGAAGCTCGCTCATGTGACTCTTGACCTTGATGTTGAGTCCATTGAGCTTGTCGACCAGCGAGAGCGGGCTGAGACCCAGCTCCTTGGCGAGTTCAAAGACTTTGACCGTCTGTTGTTCCATGTTTCGGTCCGTCTCCACGGTGTTCCTAGGATCGTTGCGTCCAGAAGGGGAGGGGTTCAACCCTGCTGCCCGCCCTGATCGGTGCCGGAGGTGCCGGCTCGTTTGATTTCTTCACGCAGACGTTCTTCGGCGGCTGCCTTGGCGTCGCGGTTGCCACCGCGGGCCTCGGGGCTGGCGGTGAAGCTGCCCTTGCTGTCGGGATTCGGGGTGACCTGCGGGGTCAGGGCGTCGCCGCCCTTTTCGACGGCGGCCTGGGCACGTTCCTTCAGCGAACGGGCTGCCTCTTCCGACTCGTACCCCGCCACTTCGCGGAGGGCGCTGACTTCGGCCGTCGCCACCTGGCGGACGTTCAGGTAGCCGCCCTGGTAGATTGCCTGGGCGTTGGTGTCGCTCACCCCTTCGATGTGCTGCAGGCTGAACAGGGCGTCCGAGGCCCGTTTCTGCAGCTTGGTCTTGGAGATGATGTCCAGCTTCCAGCCGGTCAGCTGGGCAGCGAGACGCACGTTCTGGCCCTTGCGGCCGATGGCCAGGCTGAGCTGGTCGTCCTCCACCATGATCTCCATGGTGCGGGTGCGCTCGTCCAGGCGGACCGACGAGATCTCGGCCGGTGCCAGGCCCGAGCGGACGAACACCACCGGGTTGTCGGACCAGGGGATGATGTCGATCTTCTCGCCCTTCAGCTCCTGGATCACGTTCTGGACGCGGATGCCCTTCATGCCGACGCAGGCGCCGACCGGATCCACGTCGCGGTCGCGCGAGATCACGGCGATCTTGGCGCGAGCGCCCGGCTCACGGACGCAGTGCTTGATCTCGACGATGCCTTCGCGGATCTCGGGCACTTCCATCTCGAACAGCTTCATCAGGTACTTGGGCGAAGTGCGCGACAGGTACAGCTGGGGGCCGCGGGCGCCGAGCACCACGTCCGACAGGTAGGCCTGCACGCGGTCGCCGGGGCGGAACTGTTCGCCCGCGATGATCTCGGTGCGGGGCAGGAGGGCGTCGGTCTTGCCCAGGTCGATGACCAGGGCGCCCCGCTCGATGCGGCGGGCGATGCCGGTGATGATCTCACCCTTGCGGTGGATGTAGTCGTTGTAGATCAGCTCGCGCTCGGCGTCGCGGACCTTCTGGAAGATGACCTGCTTGGCCGTCTGGGCGTCGATGCGGCCAAAGTCGGGCACCTCCACCTTGACGCCGAGCTCGTCGCCGATCTGGGCCTCGGGGTCCAGCTTGCGTGCGTCCTGGATGTCGATTTCTTCGGATTCCTCGAGCATCTCGGGCTCGGATTCCACGACCTTCTTGAACAGGAACAGGTCGATTTCGCCGGTGTCGGTATTGTAATGGGCCTCGAGCACGGCGGCGGCGCCGTACTTCTTCTGGGCGGCCATGAGGACGGCCTGCTCCAGGGCGCTGATGATGATCTCGCGCTTGATGCCGCGGTCTTTGCCTACGGATTCGATGACTCGGGTCAGTTCGCTGGCGTTCATGGGCCTGCTCCTTTGCTTACTCGTCGAACTCGAACACCGGTTCGAGATTCGCTTTGGATATGAGGGGAAGAGGGATCATCACGACCTCCTCCACGCTGTTTGTGGTTTCCCCGTCGTTTCCGGCGGGGGACAGGTCCTTGGCCTTCTTGCCTTTCGGCTTGGCCTTGGACTTCTTTTGCTCCTGGGCGTCGGCCTGCAGCGCGAGCTGCACGCGGCCGTCGGCTGCGAGCCCTTTCAGGACTCCCAGGAAATTCTTCTGTTTGGGGTTCTTCTGGAGATGGGCATCGTTGCCCAGCTCGGCCGCCGTCAGGGGCCGGAACGTGTGGACGCGGATGCGACGCCCCTGGAACCGGGTGAAGTCCTTCTCGGTCCGCAGCGGGCGGTCGGCACCGGGCGAGGAGACTTCCAGTTCGTAGGCGCCCCGGAATATGGCCTCGATCTCGGTCAGCGAGTCGAGCGGCTCCTCGAGAGCGCGGGTGACCTTCACGCAGTCCTCGATCCCGATGGTGCCCTCGGTGGCCGTGGATCCCGCGTGGTCGATGAACAGCCGCAGGGTCTTCTGCCGGTGGGTATGAACCTCGGCCTGCACCACCTCGTACCCGAGGGGCGCAATGAGCGGCGTCACCAGCGCGATGATCTTCGCCTGCTGGGGAGTGGCTGCAGTGGTCTGGTTCAAGTTGGCTGTGGTTTCCGTCATCAATTCAACGATCAAATCCCAAGCAGATTTCAAGGATCAGTTCCCGGGCTCCGGACTGGAGCCCGGGCCAAAAAAAAGGCGGGCTTGGAAGGCCCACCTTTCAGTGACCTGAGATTCTGGGGCTTGATAGCACAGGGCGCGCAAAATCTTCAATAGAATCCTCGGGGTTTCCTTGACAGTACTGGCCTCTGCTGCTGCAATGAGGATTGAATGAGCCTTTGGTCCAAAGCCCTCTCCGGGTGCGTTGCAACACTGGGTATTTCCGCCCTTTTTCTGGGTCCGGCACCTGCCCAAGCGGGTGCTGCGGGGGGTCTGGTTGCCCGCCTGAAGGAGCCTGGACAAGCGCAGATCCAGCAGCTTCGGACCTGGAATGGCGAGGAGCTGAGCCGGCTCAAGCGGCATAGCAGCCGCGAAAAGGACCCGGCCACCGGGCAGGTGGTGCGTTGGGAAGGGATCCTGCTTTCCGAGCTGGTGGACGAGGCGCTCCATAGCCTGTCGCCCAAGACCCGCGCGGACATCGACCTGATCCGGCTGCGGAACGCTTCGGGCGAGCAGGCCCTCATTCCCCGGGCCTTCGTGGTCAAATACCCCATCCTTCTGGCGTTCCAGCGCGACGACCGCTCGCTCGGCGCCCAGAGCCCCTATTCGGTCATTCCCTGGACGTCCAAGTCCAAGATCACCCAGGAAGGCGTGCCGCTGGAGCGGTTCTTCCTGCCCGGGGTGGCCGAGGTCGAGTTCCTGAACTCGGTCGAACTTTTTGCTGCCTACCGCCTCAAGCGCCGCACCGATCCGGCCGCCATGAACGGCGAGAAGATCTTCCTGCGGACCTGCGTGAACTGCCACTCCACCGGCACCGGCCCTTCGCTGAGCTCGGTTTCGGCGCCCGAGCCCAGCCGCAAGCTGGCCTCCGGCGGGCACCCCGAGGTGCCGGGCGGCCCGCGTATCGAGGGCAAGGAGCGGCGGTTCCTCTCGGCTTACCTGGACGCGGTCCGGGGCGAAGCGCGGTAACACAGCGGTTTCGCAGTCGCGCAGGGCCGGGGCTTTGCGGTAAGGTCGGCGGCCTATGAGCTCTCCTCGTCTTCGGTTTGCCCCGTCTCCGACCGGCTCCCTGCACATCGGCGGTGTCCGCACCGCCCTCTATAACTGGCTCTGGGCCCGCAAGAACCGCGGCCAGTTCCTGCTCCGCATCGAAGATACCGACCTGGAGCGCAGCGAGGAGCGCTTCACCGTCGACATCCTGGGCGCCCTGAAGTGGCTCGGTCTGGGCTGGGACGAAGAGCCCCTTTACCAGTCCAGGCGCCTGGACCTGTACCGCGCCAAGGCTGAAGCGCTGGTGGCCCAGGGCCACGCCTACTGGTGCACCTGCACCGAAGCCGATGTCGAAAAGATGCGCGAAGCCCAGATGGCGGCCGGCAAGAAGCCCATGTACGACCGCAGCTGCCGCGACAAGAACCTGCCCGCGCCCGAGGCCGGGGACCGGGCCGTGGTCCGCCTCAGGATTCCCCAGACCGGCGGCGTGATCGAGTTCCAGGACCTGATCCGCGGACCCATCGCCGTGGCCTACGAGGAAATCGACGACTTCGTCCTGATCCGCTCGAACGGCGCGCCCACCTACAACCTTTCGGTGGTCATCGACGACGCCGAGTCGCGGGTCACGCACATCGTGCGCGGCGACGACCACATCAACAACACCCCCAAGCAGATCCAGCTGTACCGTTACCTGGGCCTGGAGGCGCCGAAGTTCGCCCACCTGCCCATGATCCTGGGGGCCGACAAGAAGAAGCTCTCCAAGCGCAACGCGGTGACGGCGGTCAGCGCCTACCGGGCCGAAGGCTACCTGCCCGAAACGGTGCTGAACTTCCTGGCCCGGCTGGGCTGGAGCCATGGCGACCAGGAGGTGTTCACCCTGGACGAGATGGTGCAGTTCTTCGACTTCGACCATGTGCAGAGGTCGGGCGCCGTGTGGAATCCCGAGAAGCTGCTGTGGCTGAACGGCGAGCACATCCGCCGCGCCGACCCCAAGCGGCTGGCCGGCATCGTGGCCGAGGACTATGCCGACCTGTTCAAGGCGGCCGGAGCCCGCCTGGATCGCGTGATGACGCCCACCGGGGCGCGTCTGTGCGGCCTGGTGCAGCCCAAGGTGAAGCTGATGAAGGAGATGGCCGACCAGCTGGTGCCTCTCTGCATGCCCGCGCCGGTCGAGGTGGATGCTTCGGGCCTGAAGTGGAACAAGGACCCTGCGGTGAAGGCCGCGGTCAAGAACGCCGTCCAGCACGTCACCGATGCCTGGGAAAAGCGCGTTTCCGAGGCGACGCAGACGGCGCGCGCCGGGACCGACACGGCCTGGGGAACGACGCCCAGCCTGGGCGACCTCGGCCTGACCCACGCGGACATCGAGGCCTTCGTGAAGCAGTCGGCCGAACAGTTCGGCGTCAAGGCGGGAGACTTCATCTCGCCGATGCGCCTGTGCGTGAGCGGTCGCGCGGCTTCGGCCAGCTTCTTCGAGCTGGTGGAAGTGCTTCCGTGGGACGTGGTCGGGCCGCGTCTGCGCAAGGTGCAGACGCTCTAGGGCTCAGCGCTGGGCTTCGACCCAGCGGCACGACACCCAGTAAACTCCCAGCAGCGGCTGCTCGTGGCTCAGGCTGATGGCGTCGCCGCGAAACGCGTTGCCCACCACGGGCGTCGCTTTGCGGTACTTCGGCAGCGAAAGCTCGGCGTCGCCCGAAACCAGGTCCCAGCTCAGCTTGAAGCGCACACCCAGCAGGTCCGCCTGCGCGGTGGCGGTGGGAATGGGCGAGGTTTCGTCGGCGCGCACCTGGATATCGCGCGGCAGGATGCGGACCCGTCCGGGAGCGAGGCGGCGTGCGCCGGGGCGCCTCAGCAGGGCCCGGCAGTCCAGCCCCGCGGGTTCGGAAGTGGCCTCGGCCCAGGCGGCGGGCGGAGCGGCAGTGAAGCAGGTCAGCAGCAGCGCGAGGGTCGGGTAAATCCGTTTCATGCGGGTGGTTCTAGGGCACGAGGGCGGGGGAGTCAATTTTTTGGACAAGGGGCTGTTTCCAGCATAATTTCCAGGGTTGGAGACCGCCATGACCGATACGCCCACCAATTTCATCCGGCAGATCATCGACGAGGACAACCGCACCGGAAAGCACGGCGGCAAGGTGGCCACGCGGTTTCCGCCCGAGCCCAACGGCTACCTGCACCTGGGTCACGCCAAATCCATCTGCCTCAACTTCGGCATCGCTCGCGATTACCAGGGCATCTGCAACCTCCGGTACGACGACACCAACCCGGTGAAGGAAGACGAGGAGTACGTCCGCGCCATCGAAGAAGACGTGCGCTGGCTGGGCTTCAACTGGAGCGGCAAGTATTACGCGTCCGACTACTTCGACAAGATCTACGACTACGCCGAGCAGCTCATCCAGCTGGGCAAGGCCTATGTGGACGATCTGACCGCCGAGGAAATGCGCCAGTACCGCGGCACCCTGACCGAGGCCGGCAAGGAAAGTCCGTACCGCAGCCGTTCTGTCGAAGAAAATCTCGAGCTTTTCCGTGGCATGCGCGACGGCAAGTTTCCTGATGCTTCCAAGGTCCTGCGCGCCAAGATCGACATGAAGTCGCCCAACATCAACCTGCGCGATCCGGCCCTGTACCGCATCCGCCGGGCCACGCACCACCAGACCGGCGACAAGTGGTGCATCTACCCGATGTACGATTACGCGCATCCCATCTCGGACATGCTGGAAGGCATCACGCATTCCATCTGCACGCTCGAATTCGAGGATCACCGGCCGTTCTACGACTGGGTGCTCGATGCGCTCAAGACCCCCTGCCACCCGCAGCAGATCGAGTTCTCGCGCCTGAACGTGGACTACACCGTCATGTCCAAGCGCAAGCTGCTGCAGCTCGTGACCGAGAAGCACGTGCAGGGCTGGGATGATCCGCGCATGCCCACCATCCAGGGCATGCGGCGTCGGGGCATCACGCCGGCCGCGCTCCGCGATTTCTGCGAGCGCGTGGGCGTGACCAAGAAGGACAACTGCATCGAGATCGCGCTGCTCGAGAACTGCATCCGCGAGGACCTGGACAGTTCGGCCATGCGCCGCATGGCCGTGCTGCGTCCGCTCAAGGTGGTGGTCGAGAACTACCCCGAGGGCAAGACCGAGGACTTCGAACTGCCGAACCACCCGCAGAAGCCCGAAATGGGCACTCGCAAGGTGACCTTCTCGCGCACCCTGTTCATCGAGCAGGACGACTTCATGGAAACGCCGCCGAAAGGCTATTTCCGCCTGTTCCCGGGCAACGAAGTGCGCCTGCGCGGCGCTTACTACGTGACCGCCAAGGAAGTGATCAAGGACGCCTCGGGCAAGGTGGTGGAAGTGCGCTGCACCTATGACCCCGAGAGCCGTGGGGGCGGCACGCCCGACAACCGCAAGGTGAAGGGCACCATCCACTGGGTGTCGGAAACCCATTCCATTCCGGCTGAAATCCGCCTGTACGACCGCCTGTTCAGCGTGGCCGAGCCGGAGGCGGGTGGGGTGGACTTCCTGACCCGGATGAACCCGAACTCCCTGGAGGTCCTGAAGGACGCCCGGGTTGAGCCCTCCCTGGCGGACGTGGCGCCGGAAACCCGGGTCCAGTTCGAGCGGCAGGGCTACTTCTGCACCGACCGCAAGGATCACCGCGCCGGGCACCCCGTGTTCAACCGGGTGGTGACTTTGCGCGATTCCTGGGCCAAAGGCGGAAAGTAACGCGGAGGCGCTGGACAGCCGGGCTCTTTTTCGGTTAAAAGCCAGCTTCTCCTCATGCTGGGGAATCGTCCAATGGTAGGACTCCAGACTCTGACTCTGGCTATCTAGGTTCGAATCCTAGTTCCCCAGCCATTCAAAACAAAAAGTGATGCTTTGTGATCGGGGGCTTTGCTCCCTCTGGGCTTCGTCTAGAGCCAAGACCCGCAAAGGCGCCGGGAATGTCTTGAGGTCAGACCGCCTAGCGAAGAAACGGTCGAAGCTCGACCTTCCGGTGACACGCCCTTGAACCTTCGAGGGCGAGCCGCTCCGCCGTGGCCTCGTCCTGTGCCTCGATGACCCAGAAGCCGCTGACATACTCTTTCGTGTCATGTAGCGGTCCGGCATGGACCGCGCCTGCTCCGCCTCGGTCATCGATCACCTGGGCTCGCTGAGGTTCCGTCAGTCCACCCGCCAGGACCCAGTGGCCCTGGGCGTGAAGCCTTTCATTGAAGGCGTCGATGGAGGCCATTTCGTCGGCGTTCCCTGAGCCTGTGGCTGTATCAATGACCGAGATCAAATATCGCATGGTAGGGTCCGCCTTGGGCGCTCCTTGGAGTGGAGGTAGCACCCGCCTTCGAGGGGTGCAAACTTCCTGTTTCACCCTTTCAACGCGCTCGGGAGAGTCATCGTGAACCCGAAAGTTGCCATCCTCGGTGCTGCCAGCTGGATCGGAGAATCCCTGACCCAGGCGTTGGCCCGGCGCATGCCGGGCATCGCGGTGGTGGGAACCACCCGTGGACGGAAGCCCGATTCCGGGATTCCGTTCGGCGTGTTCACGAACGCCGAATCGGAACGGCTGGTGGCTTGGTTGGAAGGGCAGGCCGTCACCCACGTGGTGAACCTGGCCCGGGGTGAGGACGAAGATTCTTTCCAGGCGCACCTGCGGTTGATCGATTACGGCAAGGCTCACGGGGCCCGGTACTTTTACGCCTCGTCGTTCAACGCCTGCGACGCCCAGCTGGCTTACGATCATCTGGAGTCAGAAAAGCCTTCTGCGGCCAGCGACTACGGGCGCTTCAAGGCCCGCTGCGAGCAGGCCCTCGAAGGTTCGGGAGTTCGTCATGCCATTTTCCGGTTCGCCGGGATTCACGGTTGGGCTCCGAACCGCTGCGCGCGGACGGAAGCCTTCTTGAAGGCGCTGCAGGCGGGTGAAGCGGTGGAGGCCCCGCTGCAGGTGCTCCAGAACCGGCTCTTTGTGAGCGATTTGGCCCAAATGATGGCGGCGGTGACCCTGGCCGACGGCGAAGGGGTGTTTCATCTGGGCACGGTGGATGCGAGCGAAGAACTCGATTTTCTGCGCCGGCTGGCCCAGGCCTTTGGGTATCCGCCGGATCAGGTGGTTCCCGGCGAGGTGATGCCCACGAACGCGAACATGGTGCCGGGCCGGATTTTCGAGCTATTGGGCCATGAGTTCCGGCGAACGGAAGCCCAGACTTTGGCTCAGGTGGCGGCTACTCCTCCG
>CANFHS010000064.1 GCA_947446835.1 Bacteriovoracaceae bacterium | reverse complement strand
GAGCCGGGGGCCCAGCTGGACCTGGAGCGCAGCTTCAACTAGATGCCGCACCGCGTCCGGGAACAGGGTTTGGACGGTCGGCATCAGCTGCGTGCGGACCCGGGCCCTCAGGTACCGGGGGTCCTGATTCGTGGAATCCTGCCGGTGGCTCAGGCCTTCTTCAGCCAGAAATGCTTCGAGATCGGCTTTCCGGGTCGCGAGCAAAGGCCGCAGTTCGCCGTCTTCGGTCTGAATCTGGATGCCTCCGCCGTGGGTGGTCCCGGCCCCGGTCAAAAGCCGCCAAAGCACGGTTTCGGCCAGGTCATCGGCATGGTGGGCGGTCAGGACGATGCCAGGGAACTGGGCCCGCGCCTGGCTGAAAAAGGCCTTCCGCTGCAGGCGCGCGTCTTCTTCGGGAGACCTGTCGGGGCCACTCAGACCCGGAGTTCCCGATCCACCCCAGTAGCGGACCCCCCAATTTTGAGCCAAATCCTGCACAAACCGGGCGTCCTGGATGGAAACATCCCCTCGCCAGCCATGATCGAAATGCAGAAGCACCAGCTGTTCGGGTTGGGCCAGTTTGCGGCCGTAACGGACCACGAGCCTGGCCAAAGCCACCGAGTCTGCCCCGCCGCTCACGGCGATGAGGATATGCGAATCTAAAGGAAGGGTGAAACGCGAGCGCTTCAGAAGACCCAGGACCTGGCGGATGATCCGGCCCCCCACGGGGCCTGGCTTGGGGTACGGGTGCGACACGATTCCCCGGGGAGTCTCACGCTTTTTGGGCTTTAGTCCACCCCTTCAGCCCACCCGCCCGCCTGAGGGGTTGATCCGGGCGACGAGCCAAGGTAAGAGACTTCCCTCTCCTCTTCTTAGGCTGGCTCGGTAGCTCAGATGGTTAGAGCGCCGCATTCATAACGCGGAGGTCGGCAGTTCGATCCTGCCCCGAGCCACCATCTTTTCCAGGCGAACCAACCAGGCTTTGCCCCTCACGCCGCCCGGGACTGCCGGATCGTCTCCATCACGCGGTCCAGATTGAAGGACGCCGGCTTCTGGCGAGGCGGGTACAGCTTCAGCGTCTCGATGTGCTCGGCAATGATGTCCTGGGCCGGGACCAGGAAGAACATGTGGTCCATCATCCAATCCCAATAGGTGTTGGAATTCTCGTCGGCCCGCTCGAACGGGTCCCGGCGAAGGTTGAAGATTTTCGGGACCCTCAACGAGACGAAGGGCTCTGCCCACAGAGCGGCCTGTTTTGCCCTTTGCTCCATGAACACCATCTTCCAGTCGCCATACCGAAGGGCAACCAGCTGGGCGTCATCATTGAAGTAAAGGAACTGCTGCCTGGGACTCTCTTTGGCTTCACCACTCAGGTACGAGAGCATGTTCAAGCCGTCGATATGCACCTTGTAGGTCAGGTTGCCGATCTTCAGGCCGTTCAGCAGCTTCATGCTGATACCAGGATCTCCGGCCGCCGCCAAAAGCGTGGGGAGCCAATCCTGGTGGGAAAACATGCCGTTCAAGACCTGACCGGCCTTGAATTTGGCCGGCCATCGCACGAACGCGGGGACACGAAACGCCCCTTCCCAGTTCGTGTTCTTCTCGCTCCGGAAGGGGGTGATGGCGGCATCCGGCCACGCATTGAAATGGGGACCATTGTCGGTCGAATAGAGCACAATCGTGTTGTCCGCGATCCCGAGCTCGTCGAGCTTTTTCAGCAACACCCCGACCTGCTCGTCATGGGCGACCATGGCGTCGTTGTAGAAGCCCTGCCCCGATTTCCCGACTTCCTTCTCGCTCAGATGGGTCCGGAAGTGCATCCGGGTGGAGTTCCACCACAAGAAGAACGGCTTTCCTTCGCCGTGGTTGCGTTCCATGAAATCCAGGGCATGTCCGGTGATCTCATCGTCGATGGTCTCCATGCGCTTGCGGGTCAGAGGCCCAGTGTCCTCGACGCGACCGTCGGCAAAGCAATGGAGCACGCCACGCGGCTTGTACTTCTTGAAGAACTCCGGGTTCCGGGGATAGTCGGGCAGCTCCGGCTCCTCCTCGGCGTTCAGGTGATAAAGATTTCCGAAGAACTCGTCGAACCCGTGACGATGAGGCAGGTGCTCGTCCCGATCGCCCAGATGGTTTTTTCCGAATTGACCTGTCGCATAGCCCAAGGGCTTGAGCAGTTCGGCGATCGTCGGGTCCTCGCTCCGAAGTCCCAAATCGGCACCCGGCATTCCAACCTTGGTCAGTCCGGTCCGGATCGGGCTTTGACCGGTGATGAAGGCCGCCCTACCGGCCGTGCAACTCTGCTGGCCATAGTAGTCCGTGAAGTTGATTCCTTCCTGCGCGAGGCGATCAATGTTGGGCGTCTGATAACCCATCATTCCGCGGTTATTGGCGCTGATATTCCAGTAACCGATATCATCGCCCCAGAGGATGACGATGTTTGGCTTGCTCTTGGTCGACTGGCTGGATTTGGCCATGACGCGGTCCTCTCGAAGTTCACGGTTTCTTGTTTTCTGGTTGGAGCAAAGCAATTGTCAGGCCATGGAAGGGGCGATCAGCCAATGGCTCATGCAGCCTGATTCCCGCCCTTCGACCCGGCATGAGGCGTGTCCGATTTCTTCTTCAACAGCCGCTGAACCGCGACTTTGGAAAGCACGTAGACCACGCCTGCCAGGACCATCAACCCCGCACAGCCGAGAAATAACCGGGTCATGAAGCGGCTTTCGCCTTGAATCATTGCCTTGGCGTCGCTGACCATCGGTCGAACCTCTCCAGCCAGATCCTGCAAGGTTTTCAACGCCTGGGCGGTCTGCTGCACGAGCTCCTCGGCCCGGTCCACCCCCTCATTTCCGCCCAGTAGCTCCGAAGCCGAGCGCTGCACCTCCGTCAGGCCGCCCTGCAGCGCGACCGCCATTTGCTCGCGGAGCAGGGACGGCGCCCGCTGCACGAAGAAGAGCCCGCGCTCTCCCAGCATGAGCGCCTGGTCCGCTGCGGCGGTGGCGCTCGCCACAGGCTTCAACACACCGGAAATCCTTCTTGCGAGCTCCTTCTCGCGGGCCGCGCTTTCGACCGAAAATTCCGACATGCGGACGAACTCGACCGAAACCACATCCGGGTTGCGGCGCAACCAGTCCAAGGCAATGGCACGAATCTCGTCCATCTCGTTTCTGGAAAGGTACCTCGACGCAAGGACCCTCAGATCTGCCGTCAAAGTCTCCAAGGCCGCCAGCACGCCCTTTCCTTGTGCGCCATAGACTTTCGGTTTCCAATGGTCCCTGAAGACCTCATGGACCAGATCGACAAAAACCAGCATGTCGAGGAGGTTCTTTTCAGGGATTGCCCCGAGCGCAATCTCCAGCGCGGAGGTCATGTACCGCAACCTCTGGCGAGTCGCATTGGATCGTGTCATCCGCGATTGGGCCTGGGTAAGCGTCCTGAACGCGTCTTCGATTCGGGAAACGAATTCGCTTTCAAAGCGCAGAACCTCTGCCTGCAGCTCAGCGCGAGTGGGTCCGTCGACGACTCCCTCGCTTTCCGTTGAGTGAAATGCGGCGGGCTCGCCCTGCATGGAACTAAAAGAAGCACATCCCGCGAGCGACACGAGCATGGCCCCAGCAACTACACCCGCGATGGAGACCCTTCCCCCTACCAAGCGGCACTGACCCCAACCAGGAAATTGGTCCCGACCACAACTTCTCCCCCGCGGAACAGGAAGGGCACGCTGATGGCTGGCGTCAAGACGGCGTTCTTCCCGATCTGAATATTCACCCCCAGGTGGGGTCCGATCTCGAAATCCACGTTGTTCCGATCGAAACCGACGCCGACCCCCAGTCCAGCCAAAAGCCAACGGCCCGGCGACAACGGAAAGTGGTAGCTCGGCTCAAGGAGAACATCTCCACGCCTCCTGACATCCCTTCCACCCGCCTGATTCTTGTCGCTCTCGTAGACCAGGGTCGCGTTCATGGAGAGTTCAAGATTCTCCTGCATGAAGTAGCCGAGCTGCGGCCCGATCTTGGCCGCAAAGGAGTACTCGGTCCAATTGAGGCCGATCGCGCCGCCCAGCTCAACACTGCCCTTCCTCGCGTACACCGAGAGCGGATCGGCTTGAGTCGCGGCCGCAGCTTCAGGCAGGCCGACTCCCGACAGCGCGGCCAGGGACACCAGCGTCAAGCGCGACACCGGAATCGACGCCGCCCATTTTCTGGCCCCACCTTTCGCTCTTCCCATCTTTCCTGATCGCTGCAACAGCCGCACCCTGCCGCAGCGGGATGTCCTAGTGCCTCCACGCAACTTCAACGGCCACCCGGCATTGAATGCGAGCGGCGGACCATATCTTGCAAACCACTCCGCATGTGGCCATCTCATGGTTCAAGGATGCATTTTCCGTCCTGAAGAAGTCCTTCCTGAGTTGGCAGCAACATCGGTGCAGTGCCTGGAGCGCCGCGCTGGCCTTCTATTCAGTCGTTTCCATCGGCCCATTCTTGATTGGCCTGTACTTGCTGGGAATCCTGCTCTTCGGCAGGGAAAAGGTGATCGCGGAAATCGTACCCAAGGTCCAGGATCGCCTGGGGCCGAGGGGTGTGGACTTCCTGGCCTACTTGACCGATCAGTTCTCCGGGCAGATCCGCCTGCGAGGTGGGATGGCGGTGTTCGGCATCGCAGCCATGGCCTGGGGCGCGGCTCTCTATTTCCGGCACCTCAGCGAAGCTCTGGAAATCGTCTGGGGCTATCCTGACGCAAAGCCCGGCTTCATCGAGGCATTGAGGCAAAAGATCCGGGGTACCCTCCTCGCGCTGCTGCACATCCAGGTCTTCCTCGCCAGCCTTTGGGTGCGCGTCGAGTTCGACATTCCCAGCAATGCCCCGGAAACACCCACACGCTTCCTGATCGGAAGCGGCGACATGCTGGTCTTCTTCTTGCTGCAGGCCCTGTTTGCATTTCTCCTGTACCGCTTCTTCATTCCGGAGCGCGCTCCATGGCGCATCCTGGTTCCCGGAACCCTGGTCACAGCCGCTTTCCAGACGGCAGCGCGTCTCGTAGGCGCTCACGTTCTCACACAAGGCGATTTGACTTCGCTCGGCGGCCTGGCAGGGGGATTTGTCGTCCTCCTCGTATGGGTCAATTTCATGAACCAGGTCTTCCTTTATGGCGCGGAGATCACCCATCAATTGATGATCAGGCGGTGGCATCAACCATGACTGAAAAAAATGAGGGCCAGAACGAGCCGAGCCGGCCACACATATCCGAGCACCTGGCCAATGAGCGGACCTTTCTGGCTTGGCTCCGCACCTCGTTCTCGGTCCTCACCCTGGGGATCGCGACCAACCGGTTTTCACACTTCCTGGCGGAAATGCGCGCCAAATCCGCCGAGAAGGCGCCCACGTCCTTGTTCGGACGAACCCATACCTTCGGCCTGGAAATGGTGATCTTCGGAACCATCCTGCTGATCCTGACCCTTTGGCATTACTGGCACGTGAAAAGAATGATCGACTCGCATTCGTTCAAGACCGACTCCAGGATGATCTGGGCAGTCGGCGCGGTCGCGATCCTGTTCGGGTTTTCCGTGTCGTTTCTCCTGATCCAGGCCGAGTGACGGAGGCTGAACCGCATCCCCCGCCACAGCACACAGTTCTTGCAAAGCCGGCGGCCATGAATCGCCTGCTCACGGTGTCGCTGCTTGCGCTCCTGGTCATCTTTTTGCCACTCGATCGGCCTGCCCATGCGGCGGAGGCGCTCAAGGTGGCCATCTTCACCGATATCGGGACCGACTCGGACAAGGTCCTGGCCCTGTATCGCGCGGTCGCGGCGATGGGGCACCAGCCCATCGGAATCACCCATTCCGACATCCTGCAGGGGCGACTCACCCCGTCCAACTTCGACGTTTTCATCCTTCCCGCAGGCGAAGGGGGTGAACGCTGCTGCAACGGGCGCTATGCCGACAATGCCGCCTCGCTGGGTTCCTCAGCGGCCCAACGCGCCATCCGCGCTTACCTGAACAGCGGCGGGGGAATGGTGGGCATCGAAGCAGGGGCCTACTTTGCTGCCCTGAACGGCGGAACGCTGGATGTCTACAGAGCCAACTACACCTGGACTCGCCCCACCGCAGCCAAACGGACCCTGAGCATCACTGATGCGTCCTTCGGGAACGGCACCCAGGAGGCTTGGCAATCCTATGGAGGCGGCTACTTTTCGGTGGCCCCCAACGCCACGGTCATTGCCCGGGATACTTCGAACCGTGCTGTCATCGTGCGAGCTCCCTACAACGCCGGACGCGTTGTGCTGAGCTCATTTGAGCTCTCCCTGCGCGGCGACAGCGAGCTGGACTGGACGATCTGGGACAACTGGGCCATGGGCGGCACACACACCCATTCCATCGGCGCCTGGATCCTGCTCGGCCGCATGATCCAGTACGCCCACGACGGAACCCCGACCGCTCCGGCGATTGTGGAGACACCCAATCCAACCGGGGCCCGCATTGCCGTGGTGGCCACCCACACGACCGACGGTGGCATCGCGCCGCCCCTGCTCCCGAGCGTCGGGCGTGCCATCGAAGCCAGCGGAAACGTACCCCTGGCCATCCGGTTCCAGGAAATCATCGATAACCGCCTCACTTTGTCCAACTTCAAGGTGGCATTCTTTGACGGGGGCTACGCTTACGGATTGAAGACCGGCCTGGCCGGTCAGGAGCAGAAGATCCTGAACTTCGTTCGAAGTGGCGGCGCCTACTGGGGCGACTGTGCAGGGGCTTTCTACGCCGCAAGCCAGATCCGCTGGAGCGGCATCCTCTATCCTTTCCCGTTGGGAATCTACAAGGCCCTGATCACCGGGCCAATGAACGACATCATCGCCTGGCCCAACTACACCCTCACGCCCGTCAATGTCAGTGGCGATCCAGTCATCGGGAACTTTGGCACCATGCAGCAGCTCTATTATGGCGGCGGCTACTTCGCGATTCCCACCGATGCGCAGCAGGGATCGCACGTGACAATTGTGGCCACGTACGCCCATAACGGCGCCAATTCGGGAAAAGCCGCCATCGTCCGCTATGACTATGGCAGCGGCAGGGTTGTCCTCCTGGGCACCCACCTGCAGGCCCGTCCAGGGTTCACTGACAGCGACTGGACGCTCTGGGACAATTACCTTCTGGACAGCACCACGCCGCTCACCAATCCGGACGAGACCTGGCCGCTCTTCGCCAGCCTCTTGAACTGGGCCGCGCAGCGCTGAGCCCGGTACCCCTTGTTCAAGACACCTTGAGGGCATTGACCCACGCGCCCGGGGGTTCCAGGTCCTTCAGGTACACATCACCCGGAAAGTCCTTGCCGCAGGGAAACCGCTGGTGTCGGCGCATGTCCTCGAACATCCTCGGATCGGGAAGCTGCAGGACATCGGGGTTCCAGGATTGCCGGTACTCCAGACCGTTTCCGGAATCATCGCGGGCTTGCGAAAAATCGCCCTTCAGCCAGACCAGCAGGTACAGGTGGCGCAGATGGGCCAGGAACCGGATGCGGTGGAAGTCAGCCACAGGAATCTCGGACCCTGCCTCGTGCTCGCACCAATAGTGGTGGGCCGCACTCCAGAAGTGCACGTCGGCCAGGTGCGAGTCCAAGTCCGGGAGCTCAATCCCGTAGAAATCCAGAAGAACAACTTGGCTGTAGCGGGTGTCACGTTCAGGCGTCATCAACTTCATTCGCCCAAGCCCCATTTTGACAAATTCAGCGGCAAAAAATGAGCAATTAATAAGGTTGATTCAGCCTTTCAAATCGCGGCTCTTTCCAAGGGTTTTGCGCACCCACAGCTCCCGCCACGCGCGCAGATCTCGCAGCAATACTCCTCGCCGCTTGTGGCGATGAATCCGCTCCTGCCCACCTCATCGAACAGCGGCCAATCCTCTTCGGGCAGACCGCAGCCGGGACAGCAACGTTCCTGCTCCTCCTCGGACCCAGGCATGGTTTCGTGGCCCATCCAAACCTCCCTGATTCAAACGCCGCGAACGGAGCCGCCAGGATGGGGACCCACCCCACGCGGCCCCGTTCTACTGGCGTCAAACGAACCGAAGATCAGGCGACCTTGCCCTGCTTCGACTCGATCAGCTTGCCTTCCTTGATCGGGATCGACTTGCCGACCACGATCTCGGTCTTGGGGATGGCGATCTGGAGCACGCCGTTGACGTAGTTGGCTTCCACCTTGTCGGCATTCACCTTCGACGGAAGCGCGAACGAGCGGGTAAACGAGCCGTAGTAACGTTCGCGCGCATAGCGACCGGGAACTTCTTCCTTGTGCTCGTGCTTGCGCTCGCCCGAAACAGTCAGCTGGTTTTCCTGCAGGTCGATCTTCACGTCCTCCTTCTTGACGCCTGGAAGATCGAAGGTCACCAGGAAATGGGTGTTCGATTCTTCCACGTCACAGGCGGGCACAAAAGCCGCTTCGGTCGCGTACGGCTCGACAAAGTAATCGTCTAACAGCCGCTCCATCTGCCGTTGCATCCGGCTCAGCTCACGAGTCGGATTCCAGGCACTCCGTTCACCGCGCCACAGTTCCGGAAGCAGTCGATTGCGTATGGACATAAATCAGTTCCTCCTCTTTGGATGGGGACGCCCCTCAACCCAGGCCTCCCTCGGGAACTCGGTGCACCTTCCAGACCAGTCAGAGGAGAAACAGGAGCAAAGGCAGGCTCAGCCAAGGCCAGTTGATTCCCAAGGTGTCCCGCACGGCCACGCCGTCGAATTTCTTGGCAAAGAATTGGCCGCGTGCCACCAGCCCCACGGCGTTCTGCAGGAGTCCCGCTTCCACGCGGACGGCCCCAGTGGTCAGATTGACCCGGATGGAGCGCAGGTTGGCCGTCATCGTGCCCACGGGCGCCCGGAGTCCCAGGCGTGCGGTGTGGGTCGACTGGTCCAGGCCGCCCACCTCGAAGCGATCGCCTCGGATGGCCAATCCGAAACGCAGCTCCTCGGGCAGCTCCAACCAGGCCGGCTGCCCGGTCCTGGGTCTTTGCCCCGGAGGAAGCATTGAGATTCTTTGCGGGGTATCGAAGATCACGCTCACGTTCAGGCGCCGCGAATCGCGGGTCAGCCGCGCACCCTGGAGCTTGTCGAGGACGCCGGACAGGTCGCCCCCGATCCATTCCTGGAGCGGTTCAAAGTAGTACCGCAGGACTTCGCCATCCAGCCAGATGGAGTTGCCTTCGGGCGGATCCAGGGGATCCTGCCTGAGCTCGACCGCATCCTTGATCTCGCCCTGAGCCGCGCCTTGGGCATCCCAATCAGTTCCGTGAACCGCGAGCTGGCTCGGCGCGAGCGCGTCGGCCGAGTCTCCCAGGGCCACGCCCTTCAGGTCCCGGGTGGCGAGCAAGGCTCCTTCGCGCACCGCTTGCGCGAAGGAGGGGCCCTGGGTCCAGCCATGTCCCAAGCGAAGTAGCCAGGCCACACGCCAGGCGCGCGGGGCATCGACTTCGACCGCGGTCGCAGGACCAAAAGCCTGAGCGTGGGCCGATCCGGGTCCGCCGGGGCTGGTTGCCGTCAGAAGCACCCGCAGGTTCGAGCCCGCGCTTTGGAGGGTGCGCACCGCAACTTCGACCTGAGCGCCGGTGGCGTCCAGCGCCCAGACATCCACGGGCGCGTCCTTCGGGGTGCCGTCGCAACTCCCGAACTGGATGCGCGAATAAACCGGGGTCACCGAAGAACGGATCACCGATTCTTGCCAGCGCTGGAACAGATCGTCCTGGAAAGTCGGGCTCGTCGAGGGTTCGGTCAGCACGCACAGCTCGGGCCTCATGGCGGCATCTGCCGGCACCGCGCTCACGGCCAACGACAACCCCAAAAGAATCCACTGCGTGGCACGCTGCCAAACCATTCAGGCCCCCCTCCCCATTCCAGTCTTTTGAGTAACCTAGGAACCCGATCTCAACCAGTCCCAAAGCCTGGAAAGCAGCCGTTGACGCTCTGCGCGTTTCTCTTCATCGACGCCTACCTCGGAAAGATGATCCAGATCGTACTCACCCAGGTCTTCGCCCCAGGCCTGGCTCTGCGCCGGGACCAGTCCGTCGCCCTCCCCCACATCCAGCCATCGAGCGACGAAGCGAAGTCCGGCGTGGCAGCGGGTTCGGCAAACAGCCCGCGCCGACGCCATGCGAACGCCGGGAACATCGGCGAAATGCGAGGCGTGCCGCTCCAGGAACTCCGGTGTGAGCTCACCTGCAAAGCGTAGCGCCTCGAGGTCATACCCGGCCACCCAGCGCAGCAGCCAGTACACCGCGCTGTGCCGATCCCGCTGCCTCACCACCCACGAAGCGGCCGGCGTGCCCCGATTCGGAACGCCGATCCCGAACACTCCCCGCACGCCCTTCATGCCCAACGCACGCAAGGCAAAGCGCGCATCCAGGCCCCCTTGGCTATGCGTGAGAAGGACCCAAGGCGCGGGATCGCGCTGGCTTCGCCGGGCCAGCTGGTCCTTGAGCAGCAATCCGCGCTCTTCGATCGTGGCATCGGCAGGAAATGACGCTTGCTCAACTTGGCAACCATGTCCGGTGAGAAAGGCGCAGTACTCGGCAAAATAATCGGCCGGGGCAAGGAACAGATTGGCCCCAGCGCCGTCCTGCCCAAACGCTCCGGGCACCAGCATGACGCGGCAAGGCGGCCTCTCGGCCGCCCCTGCTCCCGACATGAACCCCAGCAGCAACCCCAGAAACACCGCCGCTGAGGATATGCGAATCTTACCCAAGTCGGATACCATCCAGCGGATTCAGCCTGGCGGCGCGCCGGCTGGGGTACAGGCAAGCCACCAGCACGATTCCCAACGCCGCCACGGCCACCAAGGCGTAATAGGCGGGATCGAAGGTCACCGGCAGCGTGCGATCGTAATAGATGTCGGGAAGCTGGATGAACTCGTAGCGCCGCAGGGTCAGGCAGAGCAACCAGGCCAGG
>CANFHS010000063.1 GCA_947446835.1 Bacteriovoracaceae bacterium | reverse complement strand
TGGGCCCCTGGACGCCTGGCCGCAGGCCTTGCGGGTCGTGACCAATACGATCCTGGCGAGTGCCTTTCCGATGGCCATCCTCTGGGGAAACGACCTGAACCTGATCTACAACGATGCTTACCGAATCATCGCCGGCCGAAAGCATCCGCAGGCCATGGGCCGTCCCACCCGCGAAGTTTGGCCCGAGATCTGGGACTTCATTGGCCCGGTGGCTGAGAAGGTGGTGACCCAGGGGCAGACCCTGGTTTTCGAGCAGCAGCCTTTCCGGCTTCATCGGCACAACGAGCCGGAAGAGGCCTACTTCACCTTGTCCTATAGCCCCATCTGGCAGGAGGACGGCAGCATCGGGGGTGTCCTGGTGGTGCTTCTGGAAGACACCCAGCGCCGCCTGGCGGAACGGGGCCTCCGGGCAAGTCAGCAGCTGCTGAGCAACGTCATCGACAGCACGCCCTCCGTGATTTTTGCCTTCGATCTGCAGCACCGGTTCACGCTTTTGAACCAGGCCATGAGCCGGTTTTACGGAATGACCAAGGAGCAGGTCCTGGGCAAAACCCTGCATGACGTCTTTCCGAAGGAGATCGCGGACCAGCTGCTGCAGGTGAACCAGCAAATCATCGAGAGCGGTCGGCCGTTTTTCACCGAGGAGGTCGTCATGAGCAAGCATGACCGCGTGCCCCGCCACCTGATGACCTCGAAGTTCCCCTTGCGGGATTTAGACGGGAAGATCGTCGGACTGGGTGGGGTCGCCACCGACATCACGGAACTGAAGCGGCTCGAAAGCGAGCTTCGCATCGCCAAGGAGAAGGCGGAAGAGGCGGCGCAAAGCCGGGCCAGGTTCCTGGACATCGCGGCTCATGAGCTTCGAAATCCGGTGACCGCCATGTCCCTGCTCCTGCAGCTGGCCGAGAAGGATCTGAAAGCGGGGAAGCTGCCGGACTCCCGGGCCCTGGAACGGCTCAAGGAGCCTTCCGATCGACTGGTCCAGCTGGTGGTCGACCTTCTGGATGTGTCCCGCCTGGAGCGCGGACTATTGCAGCTGCGCCGGGTTCGTGCCGATCTGGCAGCACTGGTCTCGAAGTGCGTGGACGACATGAAAGTGCAGGCTCCTGCGCGAAGCTTCCTCTTCGAGAAGCCCGCGCAGCCGGTTGAACTCACGATGGACCCGCTCCGGATCAACCAGGTGCTGCTGAACCTGCTGGATAACGCCGTGAAGTACACACCGCCAGAAGGCCCGATCGAGGTCCGGTTGGAACTCCTGCCGCGGACGGTCCGAGTCTCCGTGGTGGATCAAGGCCCTGGTATCCCGCCCCAGGAGATGAAGGGGCTGTTCAATGCCTTTTCCAGGGGAGCGTCCGATGCCACGGCTCGCGAAAGCGGCCTGGGGTTGGGCCTTTCGGTCTGTCGTGGCATCGTCGATCTTCACGGCGGGACGATCGGGGTGTCCAGTGAGCCGGGGAAGGGCAGCACCTTCACCGTCGAGCTTCCCCGTGAGGGCTCCCTTCCATGACGAAGACCGTGCTGATCGTCGAGGATGACCCCAATATCCGCTTTGCCCTGCAGGCCCTGTTGGAAGGGGAAGGCTACCGGGTCTTCCAGGCGGAAAACGGCTCGGTGGCACTGCAGTTCCTGGAACGGGAGGGGCCCCTGAACGTTATCCTCCTGGACATGGTCATGCCGGAAATGGATGGCTGGCAGTTTGCCCGGGAATTCAGTGCCCGTTATGGAACCCAGGCCCCGCTCGTGGTCATGACTGCCGCGGCCGATGCTGAACAAAGGGCCCGGGAAGTCGGGGCGATGGGATGGATTGCCAAGCCCTTTGCGCTAGGTGACCTGCTGGCGCTGATCCGCAAGCACGAGAAGCCCTGAGCCCGAACCCGACGGCTTCAGGCGCGGGCCAGCAGTCCCTGCAGCTCGGCCAGGGAGGTGACCGTGTAGGTCGGCGCAATTTCCTCGGGCTTGGCGGCCTTCTTGGCGTTGAACCAGCAGGTGTCGAGCCCTGCGCGGGTGCCGCCCAGGATGTCGGTGTGGGGGTTGTCGCCGACCATCAGCACCGCCTCCCGCCGCGGATTCTCCATCCGTGAAAGCGCATGATCAAAGATTCCGGGGTGGGGCTTGGCCACACCCACCTCTTCGGAAATGACCACCAGCTCGAAGTACCGCGCGAAGCCCGTGCGCTGCAGCCGCAGCTGCTGGAGGTCCGAGAACCCGTTGGTGATGACGCCGAGGCGGGCTTTTCCATGGAGCGAGTCCAGCAGTTCGCGGGCGCCGTCGATCGGTCTGCAGATCTCGGCCATGGTGAGCAGAAAGCCCCGGTTCAGCTCGTCGGGCGACACCTGCAACCGCTGCGCCCACCTGGCAAAGCGCCGGTGCTGCAGCTCGCGCGCCGTGATCGTGCCGTTCTGGTACTCGACCCACAGCGGAAGGTTGATGGCCTGGTAGTCCTGGTAGTCATGCTCCGTGAAGTGCGCCTCGTAGCCCGAAAACAGCGCCTTGAGACCCAGGAACGAGTCGAAGTGGAAGAGCGTCTCGTCGGCGTCGAAGAGGATCCAGGAATAGGGCGAGGAGGTGGTCATGCCCGGTTGGCCGGAGTTCATTTGCCGCGCAAAGCCCCCAGGGCGGCCACGCCGCCCGCGGTGTCGGCAATCACGAAGAGATGGATACCTGGAGCGCCATGGCGCTTGAGGGCCTCGACGTGCTCCAGGAAAAGCGCCAGGCCCGCCTCCAGGGCCCCCGGGCCGTCCTTCTCGGGCAGCCGCTTCAGCCAGGCCTCGGGCACGTTGACCCGGAACTTGGCCATCATGCGCTCGGCCTGGGCGCGGCTCTTCAGGATCCGCGTGCCCGGCAGGATGGGAATCGAAATCCCCCGGCTCTGCAGGCCTTCCACGAAGCGGGCGTAGCGGTCGGAATCAAAAAGCATGTCGGTGATGCCGTATTCGGCCCCGGCCTTGACCTTTTCGGCGAAGAAGCGGAAGCGCTCGCCCTCGTCCGGGTGTTCGGGATAGGCCGCGGCTCCGATGCAGAAGTCGGTGGATTCGCGCGGTCCCACTTCGGGCCCTCCCGTGCGTTCCAGGAATTGGCCCTGGTTCAGCCCCCGGATCTGGCGGATCAGCTCGTGGGCGTACGTGTAGCCGCCTTCGCGCGGCGTCCAGCCGGTCTGGCCATCGGGCGGGTCGCCCCGCAGGGCCAGGATATTACGGATCCCGAAGTAGTGGTGATCCATGAGCTGGTTTTCGACCTCGGCGGGCGTCAGGTCGCGGCACGTGAAATGGGCGATGCAGGGAACCCCGAACGACTCCTTCACGGCCTGGGCAATGGGCAAGCTGCCGCCGCGGAGGCTGCCTCCGGCACCTTTGGTCACGGCCAGGAACTCGGCCCCAGCCCCGATCAGGGCCTGGATCTGCGACAGCACCTGGCGCTGCTCAGCCCCGTTCCGGGGCGGCAGGACTTCGGCCGAAAGCGTGAACTTTCCGCGAGCCACCACGTCGGTGATCTTCTGGTCAGGGCGAAACGGGAATTGGACCGGGGGGAGATCGGTGGCAGGCATGGATGAACCCTTGTGGTTCCAGTCTAGCTTGATTTGGGGCGCGGGCGCCAGAACGGGATCAGCGCCGGAACCTGGCTGCGGTAGTCGCGGTAGGCGTCCCCGAACAGGGCCACGAGCTTCTTTTCCTCCACCGGAATGGCTGCGGCCAGATAAGCCAGCATCACCGCCGAGAGCCACAAGCGGTCCCACGTCATGACCGGGGTGACCACGAAGGCCAGGCTGGTGAAGAGGTAGATGGGATGCCTCACCCGGGCATAGATGCCGTCGCGGTACAGGCGGGTCCCGGCCGCGGGCTGGGCATCCAGCTCACGCCGGCGCTGGAACAGCTGCCAAAGCCCCACGAACTCGAGCCCGTTGAAGCGGCTCATCGACCGGCCTGCCAGCGCCATGAATCCCAGGAACAGGGCGGCCGAAAGCGCGTAGGCCTGCGCCTGGGGCAGGGGCGCGACCCACACCAGTCTGCCGGTGTGCTGCCAGCACCCCATGAGTGCCACCAGCAGCTGCCCGCTCACCCCCAGGTAGAAGGCGCGGATCGTCTGGGGCGGCAGCACGGCCCTGAGTCCGGCCTGGACCCGGGGCTGGGCCAGCCAGGAATGAAACAGTCCGAACACGACAAAGAGGCCGGCGTTGAACAGGTTCTGGGTCCAGAAACCTGCGTCCCCCAGGCGGATCCAGGGCCACTCATACGGGGTCCAAGCCGGCGGCAGGGCCAGGTTCCGTTCCACCCACACGAAAAACGCCAGACTCGGCAGCAGCCCCAGGGCGAGCAGGGCAGCCAGCCAAAGCCAGCGGGTCAGGGGTGAAAGGCGGCGCGCGTCGTCCATGAGGGCCTTGTACCGGAAACCGGCCTTCAGTTCACGGCTTGAATCCAGGCCCGTCCGGGTTGATAGTGCTGCCGCTGATGTCCAAATCGCTGTTTCCCCAGTTGCTGAGTCGTCCGGGCTTGCTGAAGGGGCTTCATCGCGCCCTGGAGCTGGCCGTGGGTCGCCTGGGCTTCCGCTTCGAGGAGCACCGCACGGGCGAGGCCCGCATCGGCCTGTGGCGTCTCCCGTACCGCAAGAAGCCCCGTGGCCGCAGTCCCCGGCGCTTGGTGTTCATTCCCGGTTTCGGCGACACGCCCCTGTCCTGGATGCTGACCTTGGGCGCGATGCGCCCGGCGCTTTCCCGGAATTACGACGAACTGGTGTGCCTGGACTTCCCGGCCTTCGCGGGATTCCTGCGCGAGCACCGGGCCATTCCCAGCCTGGACCTGCTGCTGGAGCGCGTGGCCGACACGCTGGACGCCCTGCGCCCGCAGGCGCTCATGGGCCACAGCCTGGGCGGCTGGCTGGCCGCCGACTACGCGCTTCGCCTGAGCGAAGGCTCGCGGCCGGCGCAGGCCGGTGCGGAGCGTGGGCCGGGTCTGGAGTTGCTCACGCTCATCGCCCCCTCGGGCGTTTTCGGCACCGACCAGGAACGCCGCGAGTGGGAGTCCGTGTTTCATCGCTCCATGCGCGAAGGTTTTGCCGCCCTCAGGACGCACATGTTCGAAAAGGAACCTTTCTGGTTCCCCCTCATCGCCCGCGAAATCGGGGCCTTCACCCAGCGCGAAGACGTGCGCGAATTCATGGACTCGTTCGGGACCCGGCATCGCCTGGAGCCGCGCCTGGGCAAGCTCAGCACGCCGCAGGTCTGGATCGTGTGGGGGGATCGCGACCGTCTGGTGCCCGCGGGCTGGCTTCCGCACTGGCATCGGGCGCTCGAAGGCGCGCCCGCGACGGTGCGGTCAGTCTCGATCCGCGGTATCGGCCATAATCCCCAGCTGGAAGCCCCGGCCGTCACCGCGGCCATCCTGAGCCAGATCGTGCTGGGGCGCGAGCCCCACTGGGCGGGCTCGCGCTTCTGGACCGTGCACGAAGGCTGAACCGCGGCTACTGCACTGGCGCGGGCCAGTCAGCTTGCTGGACTGGCGCGCGCCAGTCATTCAAACGCGATGAGCTGGTAGGTCTTCTTGCCTTTGCGGAGCACCAGGAAACGTTCGGCGATCAGGTCCTTGGCTCCCAGGGTGGCAGCCGGGTCCTGCACGCGCTCGTTGTTCACGTAGATGCCGCCGGCCTGGATGTCCTTGCGGGCCTGCCCCTTGGAAGGGCAAAGGCCGCTCTCGGCCACGGCGTCGATCAGGCCCAGGCCTGCGCCGTCCAGGCGGGCGCGTTCCAGGCGCGTGGTGGGCGCGTCCTGGAACACTTCGCGCAAGGTCTGCTCGTCCAGGTTGCGGATCTCGGTGCTGAACAGGGCCTGAGTGGCCAGCTCGGCGCGCTTCAGGCCAGCCTCGCCGTGCACCAGGCGCGTCAGTTCCCGGGCCAGCGTGAGCTGGGCCTCGCGGCGCTCCGGGGCCGATTTCACGGTCTCTTCCAGGCGGGTGATCTCGGCGTGGGGCAGGAAGGTGAAGTACTTCAGGAAGGTCACCGCGTCCGCGTCGGGCGTCTGGATGAAGTACTGGTAGAAGCGGTAGGGCGACGTTTTTTCGGCGTCCAGCCACACGGCGCCCGACTCGGTCTTGCCGAACTTGGTGCCATCGCTCTTGGTGACCAGCGGGTGGGTCAGGCCGAACACTTCCTGCTGCGCGATGGGGTGGTCCGTGGTGGTCGAGTGCGCGCGCATCCGGCGGATCAGCTCGATACCGGCCGTGATGTTGCCCCACTGGTCGCTTCCGCCCACCTGCAGGCGGCAACGGTGCTTCTGGTTCAGCACGAAGAAGTCGTACGCCTGCAGCAGCATGTAGCTGAACTCGGTGTACGAGATGCCGTGCTCCCGGTCCTCCAGGCGCGCCCGCACCGACTCCTTGGCCATCATGTGGTTGATGGTGAAGTGCTTGCCGATGTCGCGCAGGAACTCGATGTAGGAAAGCCCCCGGAAAAATTCGGCGTTGTCCAGGACCTGGGCCGGATTCGGCCCGTCCAGGCGCAGGAACCGCGAAACCGTGCGGGTGATGCCCGCCAGGTTCTTTTCCAGCTGTTCGGCCGAAAGCAGGGAGCGTTCCTGGCTCTTGCCCGACGGGTCGCCGATCATCCCGGTGGCGCCGCCCACCACGGCAATGGCGCGGTGACCGGCTTCCTGGAAGCGCCTCAGGACCAGGAGCGGAAGCAGCGATCCCACATGGAGGCTGTCGGCCGTGGGGTCAAAGCCCACGTAGACGGTCAGGCTTTCGCGACCCAGCGTCGTGCCCAGTTCCGGGTCGGTGGTCTGCTTGATCAGGCCACGAAATTCGAGGTCGGCAAAAAGTCCGGTGTCCAGGGTCATGGGGCTCATGGCGTTGCATGATACCCGAGCCGCGTTGGACAGGAAACCCGGTTGATGCCAACATCGCCCCATGAAATTCGCGCACCTTCTCGGCCTGGGCCTTTTGGCCTGGGCTTCCACCGTTGCCCAGGCCGGAACCGACGCCCAGTGTGACCTGGCCGAAGACCCCCAGCAGGTGGTCCACCTGCGTGCGGCCGACCCGCTCCAGCTCATGGCCTGCCTGGGCCAGGTCCATGCCGCGCATCGCGGCTGGCAGATGGAATTCCTGCGCCGGCTGGCACAGGGACGTCAGGCCGAGCTCTTCGGCAAGGACTCCATCCGCCAGGACTTCTTCATGCGGCTTCTGGGCCTCGAGGCCGAAGCCCGGCGCCTGCTTGCCGAGTTCCCGCCCGAAGCCCGGGCGCGACTCGAAGCCTATGCCGCCGGAGTGAACCAGGGATTCCGTGTGGCCGAGAAGGGTTATGAGTTCCGGCATTGGGGCTACCGCCCCGAAGCCTGGCGTGCGCACGATTCGCTCCTGCTCATGCTCCTGCAGAGCTTTGACCAGACCCGGAAAACTTTCGAGACCGACCTGAAAGAGAACGACCGGGCCGCGCGCTTTCCGGGCGTTCCCGACTCGTTCTGGCGAGAAACGGGCATGCCCTGGGATGTGACCGTGCTGAAGGACGGGGAATACCCGAAGGCCTCCGCCGGCAAGCAGCCCACGCAGGTCCGAAGCGCCGCAAACGACGGGCCCCGGTTCGAGGCGCCGCGCTGGGCCTCGCACTTCGAGGAGCGGATGCCCGAGTGGCTTTCGCCCGCGGGGATGGGCTCGAACAACTGGGTCGTGGCGCCCCGGCTCAGCCGCACGGGCAAGGCGCTCTTTGCCAACGATCCGCACCTGGGCCTGAAGCATCCGCCGTTCTGGTACTGGATCCACCTCGAGGCGCCGGGGCTGGACGCCATCGGGGCCTCGCTCCCGGGAATTCCCTGGATCGTGAGCGGCGCCAACCGGCACCTGGCCTGGGGCCTGACCAACAGCTACCTGGACACCGCCCGGGTTTTCCTGGTCGATGAAAGCGAGCTCAAGAAGAGCGTCTCCTCGCGTCCGTGGATCTGGTTCAAATGGCATGGCCTGAAGCTCCCGTTCGCCTTCAAGGGATTCCGCCGGACCGCGCAAGGTTGGCCCATTCTTCCCCTCGACTCGCCGCGGGGCAAGGCCTGGGTGCTGCGCTGGACGGGGCTCGGGCTTTCCGGCAAGGAAGTGGCCTCCTTCCTGGACCTCAATTCGGCCGAGACAGTCCAGGAGGCCGACCGGATCTTGGCCCAGGTCGGAGCCCCCAGCTTCAACTTCGTGTTCGCGGACACCCGGGGCGGCATCGGCTACCGCGTGGTGGGCAAGATTCCGCGGGCCGACGGTCCCTGGCCCGCGCGCATCGCCGAGAGCCGCATGAGCGAAGTGGAAAATTGGCCCCTGCTCACCGCCGACCAGGTTCCGCACCTGCTCAACCCGGCTCGCGGCTGGATCGCCACGGCCAACAACCGGCACTGGCCTGCGGATGGGCAGTTCTTCGGAGGCTACTCGTACGCCATGGGCCTTCGCGCCCTGCGCATCGAGGAGCTGCTCCAGTCCAGGCCGCGCCACGACACCGGGTCGCTGGCCCGTATCCAGTGCGACGTGCAGTCTGTCGAAGCGCGCTGGTTCAAGGACCTCCTGCTGGGCAAGCTGGCCGAGGCCGGCAACATCGCGTGGACGCCCTCCGAGCTGGCGTCGCTGGGCGAACTCAAGGCCTGGGATGGAATGGCCACGCGCGAGTGCCGGGCGTGCCCGCTGTACCGGCGCTGGATGGATCACCTGCTCGAGCCGTTGCAGGGGAAAGAAGCGGCGCTTTTCCGGGCCCTGCAAAAGGGAGGTGAACCCTCCGGCCTGCGCGTGGAAGCCCAGACCGTGCTGGATGCCTTCCGGGCCGCCCGCGCGGACCTGCACTCGGACGAAGCCGGATACCCGAAGCAGACCTGGGGTGACTGGCACCAGGCCCCGTTTGAGCACCTGAGCGGCGAGCCGGCTTTCGCGGTGCCGGCGCTTCCGACCGGAGGCGACGAGCAGTCGGTCAACCCGGGCACGCTGCGGTGGAATGGCTCAGGCTGGAACCACACGCAGGGCGCCTCGCATCGCCTGGTGGTCGAGCTCTCCGACCCGCCCCAGGTTTACGTGGGACTGGCCGGCTCTCAAGAGGACCTGGAGCGCCCGGACCTGCGGAACCCGGAAGGGCCGTGGCAGGCCTGGGCCGATTGCCGTCAGCAGAAGCGCAACTTCCCGTTCGACTGGAAGCAGGCGCAGAGCACTCCGCTGGTGGTTCCAGGGGCAGTCCGGGCGGTAGCCTCGGGGCGTTGAGCTCAGCCGGAGTGGGACAGCCGCTCCTGCACCGCCTGCAGCAGCGACAGGGCTTCCTCGGCTTCAGGCACCGTGTGCAGGCCCAGCCCGCAGGCCGGGGTCAGGAGCGCGCCCGAGAGCGTGCGCTTGACCCAGCTCGGATCACCCGAAAACGCCTGCTCCAGCCGGACCCGGAGGCTTTCGCACAAGGACTCGGCGTCCGGGGGCTGCCCGGATGCCAGCTCGCGGTGCGCCGTGGGCACGATGCCCAAGGCCAGGCGTCCGCCGCTGGCCAGGAACGGATCGAGCTGCTGCCGGTGCGCGAGCAGCGAGTCGAGTGAAAGTCCCGCGTCCAGGCTCACCACGTCCAGCCCCAGCGCCAGAAGCTCGTCCCAGGCGGTGTTCGAGCAGCAGTGCACGCCCACCAGGGCGCCTTCCCGTTGCAGCGTCTGGCTGAAGATCCCCAGCTCACGGAACGCAACCTTTTGCCGATGACCCAGCGTGCGCGCGGCGTACAGGCCGGGCTCATCCAGGAAGATCAGCGGTTGCACCTCGATGCTCTTCAGCCTGCGCACCATGGCGATGGCGCGCGCCAGGACCAGCCGGAAGATCTGGGCCGAAAGCTCGGGGTCCTCGGTGGCCTGCTTTCCTTCGCGCGTGACGATGGACCACTGGCTGGTCAAGGGGCCTGCGATCTGGATCTTGGCCAGGCGGCTTTGGCGCTCCTCCAGCTCGAAAAGGAAGGGCTGCCAGGAGCTGGAAGTGGCGTTGGAGGGCTCGAAGCCTTCGAAGGCCTGGGGCTCGTCCGTCCGCGCGAAGGCTTCATCCAGGCGCTGGTTGAGCGCCCGCATGCGGCCGCTCCAGACGGCCAGGTCGAGCAGTACCGCACCGTCGGCGCGGGCTTCCAGGCCGGGCAGTCCCTCGCAGGCCTGGGCAATCATGTATTCCCAGGGATTGCGCCTGGGAATCTGGGGCAGGAAGGGCACATCGCACCGGAACGCGAAGCCCAGCGCCGAATCGATATTGGGATGCGGCAGGCTCCCGATGGCCGTGGTCTGTAGCCGCTTACTGGCGGTTGTCATCCTCAGGTCCCCCTCTGAGCCCGACCGAGAAATAGGTGGTGTCCGGGTGGTGGAACACGATGGCCGAAACCGAGGCCTCCGGGTCCATCATGAAGCCTTCGGTGAGCTGCACGCCCAGGTCCTGGGCCTGAAGCATGCGGAACAGCGTGGCCTGGTCATCCAGCCGCGGGCAGGCCGGATAACCGAACGAGTAGCGCTTGCCCTGGTACTTGGCCTGGAAGCGCTCCATCATGGTCATGGCCGGAGCGTCCGGGAAGCCCCAGGTCTTGCGAAGCTGGCTGTGCAGCATCTCGGCATAGGCCTCGGCGCTTTCCAGGGCCAGGGCCTGCAGGATGTGGCTCTTGAGGTAGTCGCCCCGGTTCTTCAGGTTTTCGGCCATTTCGCGCACGTTGCGGCCGACGCTCACCAGGAACATCGCCGCGGTGTCGCGCGGCGGGTTGCCGTCGGCCGGGCGCACGTAATCCGAAAGGCAGAGACCCTGGTCGCGCTTCTGGCGCGGGAACTCGAACTCTCCAGGCTCGCCTTCGCCTTCGGGAACGAGCCTGAGCCGGTTACCCGCGCTTTCGGCCCGGAAGAAACGGTAAACGGCCCGGGGCTGGAGCAGGGAAGTGCCCTTGTACTCCTCCTTGAAGTCCTGCACCGCTTTCCAGAT
>CANFHS010000062.1 GCA_947446835.1 Bacteriovoracaceae bacterium | reverse complement strand
GCACCGCAATCCGCTGAAGAGCGAGCGAGAGCTTTTCCTCATCCATCGCATCGACAAGGAAACCAGCGGCATCCTGGTCCTGGCCAAGGACCGCGAGTCGGCCACCCACCTGACCCGCCAGTTCGCCGAGCGCAGCACCGAGAAGCGCTACCTGGCCATCGTGCGCGGCGTGACACCGCCCGAGTTCGAGGTCAACTCGCCCATGCGCAAGTCCACCACGTCGCTGGTGGGCCTGAAGATGGAAGCCTGCGAGGAAGGCGCGCCCGACTCGTACCCCGCCCAGACCCGCTTCCGCCGCCTCGAAGTGGCCGGCGACTGCTCGGTGGTGGAATGCTTTCCCAAGACAGGTCGCCAGCACCAGATCCGCGTCCACCTGGACAGCGTGGGACACCCCATCGTGGGCGACAAGCTGTACGGCCTGCCCGACAGCGAGGCCGCGCGCATCTACGACCGCGAGCTGCTGAGCCCCGAGATGCAGGCCCACCTCCAGCTGCCGCGCCATGCGCTGCACGCGGCGGGCATCCGCTTCACCCACCCCCTGACCGGCCAGCGCATCGAGTTCAGCTCGGACCTGCCCGCCGACCTGCGCGGGTTCGTGGAGTCACGCAAGCTGCCGGGAGCTTCGTCCAAGGCCATCGTGTGGGCCCAGCAGGCCAGCGAATGGCCCTCGGCCCGGGCCACCGGGCCCGACTCGCTGCGGCCCCCGCGCGACGTGCTGGAGAGCCGGCTCAGGCTTCAGCTGGATCTTGAGGTCGACGCCGAAGAGCTGCCGCTCTGAGGCGGAGTGGGCGGGACCGGCGGGGGCATGGGCACGGGGCCTGGCGCGGGCGCGGGGAACCAGCCCCGCCATCTTCCGTCCAGCTGGGGTGAGAACTCGACCGGGTGTTCCAGCAGCTGCCGGGTCAGGACCTCGCGCACGATGCCCAGATCCAGGGCCACGGGCGCTCCGATGAAGTCGCTGTAACCCGAGCCTCCGGCTGCCAGGAAGTCCAGGGTCGCCACCCGGAACGTGCGTCCCGGCGCCGGAGCCACGTTCCTGGCCAGGTCGTAGATCACCTCGGCCTGCACCGTTTCCACATGGAGCAGCTTCGCCACCGGGCGATTGCCTTTGCAGTCGCGCTCGTACTTCACGCGCAGGCCGCTCTGCATGAGCGAGCCCGAACCTCCGCAGGTGGTGATCGAAGCGGTCAGCAGCCTGAGCAGGCGATCGGCCTCCAGGGCGTCGATGACCACCCCGTGGTTGTTGAACGGCAGCACCCGGAACAGGTCTTCGTAGGTCACGTCGCCTGCGTCCAGGTCGGCGCGGATTCCCCCCGTGTTCATGAGGGCGATCTCGGCACCCGAGACTTCGCGGAACGCGTCGGTCAGGGCATTGGCCAGGGCGCTCTCGAAGATGCGTTCGCGCGTGATGGGCGCGACCGCATGCCCCAGGCGGCGCGACGCCATGGGCGCAAGCTCCTTCCGGGCCCCGGCGATCAGGGCTTCGATGGCGGCGTCCTTCTGGACCAGCTGCCCTTCGTACCAGGCCCGGGGAGCCGGATCCTGCGGATCGGCGGGCTTCAGCTCGCAGAAGCTGCGGATGGAATCCGCGCAGGCTGCCAGCTGGATGCGCGCGCCTGCCAGGGCCTGCGTCTTGGCCAGATTGAGCTTGTGGGTGACCCGGTCAAAGACCAGGTCCACGCGCCCGAACTGTTCACCGCCCGAGCCCGACTGAAGGACCGGGATCTGGCCCCCCACCAGGGCCTTTTCCACCCGATGCGTGTGCCCGGCAAAGATGGCGTGCACCTGGTCAGGCCCCCGCTCCAGGAGCTTCTGGGCCAGGGTCTCGCTGACCGGAGCCCCGTTGTGGATGACCATCACGAACAGGTCCGCGCGGCCTTGCAGCTCCTGGCGGACTTCCAGGTACGACTCCAGCTCGTCGCGAAAGCAGAAGTCCGAGACGTTCTCGGGCGTGGTGGTGGTCCCGGTGTCCGGGTTGTCCAGGCCGATGAACGCCACGCGCACCCCGGCCGCATTCCGGATCACATAGGGTTGCAGGAAGTCGGGCCGCTGCGCGCCCGACCAGGCCACGGCTTGACCCTCGGGAGGCAGGCAGCCCCGGCTCTGCACGTCGACGGGCGCGCCGTCCGGGGCCTTGAGCGAAGCCTTGAGGTAGGTATTGGCCGAAAGCAGCGGAAAAGCGGCATTGCGCGCCAGCTTGCGGATCACGCCGCGGGGGTCGCTGTCGGGCAGCCCCGGGGTGACCTTGTCGTCCAGCCAGCCTTCGGGCCCAAAGTCGTAATCGTGATTGCCGGGCACCACGGCGGCGTACCCGATCGAGCTGAGCGCCTCAAAAACGAGGCGCCCTTCGTTGAAGTTCGAAAGAAGCGAACCCTGGAACTGGTCGCCGGCGTCGACGATCAGGACACCCGAGCGCTCGCCCAGCTGCCGGGCCAGGCCCTCGCGGATGGCCATGGCAGCCCCCGCCCATTCGGCCATGCCACCGCTCCAGGCGCCGTCCCGACCCCGGACCGGGTCGAGCCCGCCATGGATGTCGTTCGTGCCCAGCAGGGTGATGCGGCTCTCGTCGGGCGAAAGCTCGACCCGATCAGGGCCAGTCCAAGCCCCCGTCACGAGCGCCGTCGCGACCGCCACCCCCATCCTTGTCCAGCTTCCCCGCACTTCCACACCCATCGCGGAGACTTACCAGCTGGGAGGCCATTTCGGCAAACCCCGACCCACTTTCCCGGGCCGTGATCCAAGTCGGGGGGTGTTTCAGGCGGTCCCGGTAAACGGCCAGATTGGCCACCCCGACTGACTGCTGGAAACTCTTGAACAAAGGCTCATCGTTGGGGCTGTCGCCGATGAAGAGCCACTCCCCCCAAGCCGGCGCCTGACCCGGCGCAAGACCGGGCGCACCCGCGTCGAGCCAGTGGGCCAGCCCCGTGCGCTTGTCGTAATCCCCGAACCACGCGTTGACGTGGATGCTGGACAGCTTGGCATGCGCCCCGGCCGAGTGGCACAGCTCCAACAATGCCTCCACGTCGGCCGCGGGCCAGTGGGGCACATCCTCGCAGATGTCGATGGCCAGGTCGTACTCGCGGTAGGCCTGGTCCGAAGCCCAGCGCGCCCGCGGAAACCGCGCGCGGACCTGGTCGCCCAGTCCCTGCAGCACCTGGCGCGCATCGGGGCGGGCCCCCGGGGTATCCAGGCGCTTCAGCTTTCCGTCCTGCATGAAGAAGGTGAACGCGCCGTTCTCACCCACCACCGCGTCCACCGGCCAGAAGCGCGCGATGTGGTCGCACCAGCCCGCCGGACGCCCGGTGACCGGCACCACGAAGTAGCCCGCGTCCTTCAGCGACCAGAGCGCCGCAAACGCCTCGGAAGTCAGCTTGCCACGGGTCGAGAGCGTTTCGTCGATGTCCAGGCACACGCCCTTCACGCAGCCCAGTTCGGCTGCGGTGGCTTCGCTCCAGGGTTTCATGCGGCTACTCCTTATTGGCCCGACGGGCCTGGTAAACAGGGCAGGTGGTGCGGCAGCTGGCCGGCCCGTGATTGTCGCAGGGCTCGACGTGGATGTTCACCGAGGTGTCGGGAAAGTCCTTCAGGATGCGCTCCTCGACCTGGTCGCAGATCTGGTGCGATTCCGTGACCGTCAGGTCGCCGCAGACTTCGAGGTGGAAATCCACGTGGCGCGTGGAGCCGCTCTTGCGGGTCCTCAGGTCGTGCGCCTTGCCCTCGAAGGTGGCCAGGATGCCTTCGATCTGTTGGATTTCGGCCTCGGGCAGGCGCGTGTCGAGCAGCTCCGACAGCGACTGCCGGAGCTGCGACCAGGACACCGCCACGATGTACACGGCCACGGCGATGCCGATCAGCGGGTCGATCCACAGCCAGCCCGTCAGCTTCATGGCCAGAAGCGCCACGAAGACCCCGGCGCTGGTCAGCACGTCGGCCAGGTAATGGAGCGCGTTGACCCGGATGGCCGAGCTGTCGGTCAGGTCGGCCGCACGGGAATTTTGCCGGTAGACCACGAAGCTGGCCAACGCCGAGACGCCGATGACCCCCATGGCCAGGGCTTCGTGCTGGATCGGCTCGGGATGCTGGAGGTGCTGCACGCTTTCGCGCAGGATCCAGCCCGCCGCCAGGACCAGCAAGAGCGACTCGACCAGGCTGGACAGCGTCTCGAACTTGCCGTGGCCGAACGGGTGATCGGTATCGGCCTTCTTGCCGGCTTCGCGGATGGTGAAATACGCCACGGCCGCCGACATCAGATCCAGCGCCGAATGGACGGCTTCGGACAGCACGCCCACCGAGCCGGACAGCCAGCCCGCCCCCACCTTGATGGCGGTCAGCCCCACTGCCGCCGCAAGCGCGAGTCGGGCAGCCCCTCCGCGGATCGACTGCCGGTGTTCAAGGGTAATAAACGATGCCCCCCGAAACGTAGCTTTCCGAATGATTCACGTTGATTCCGAGCTCCACCAGGTAACGCAGCTGGCTGGTGGCCTTGAACATGGAACCCAGCACCACGCTTGAGACAGGCTGGTAGCTTCCGTTGCCGAAGCCCAGGCCAAACGGGAAGGAAAAGTAGGGTTCGATCTGGCCGCCGGGCGTGTCGATCGTCTTGTGGATGTAGGGCATGGCCGCAACATCCAGGCGGCCCGAGTCCTTGAGGCGCCAGTAGATGCCTTGGAAGGCCACGCCCAGGCCAGGCTGGCCGGCGGTATCGGGGAAGAAGTCGAAGCTGACGTTGCCGCCGATCCGGAACCGGCGGGGTCCGCTCCCCGTGCCCACGATGAGGGTCATATTGTTCAGGTCCGTCAGGCCTTGGGTGTAGCGGGCGTTGAAGCCCAGGCCGGCACCGTTGGTCAGGGTCAGCTCGGGCTCGAAGCCCAGGGCGATCTCGCCTGGGGCCACGAAATGGGGGGTGCTGGCCACCTCCGCGAAAGCATTCAGCGAACCCAGACCCACCCCGCCCAAGAGCATGAAAATCAGGCCAAAACGCTTCATAGGCCTTCAAGTTCCGCGACTTAAGCGGCCAAGTCAAGAAGCTTCCCGTTGACAGCCATGCCCCATGCGCGTAAACCCGGTGGCCGAACTCAAAGGTTGCGTGGTGACTATAGCTCAGTTGGTTAGAGCACCGGATTGTGATTCCGGGGGTCGCGGGTTCAAGTCCCGTTAGTCACCCCATTTTTGAAAAAAGCCCGTCTCGGCGAAAGCCAGGCGGGTTTTTTTATTGGCCGCCCCGCGGGTCCATGCCCACACTGATCAGCAGAAGCAGCACTCCAAACGATTTGATCGAAACCACCTGGAGCATCCAGCCCACGTGCCCGATTTTTTCGGTGATCACCGTCAGCGCGATCAGGCCAACGAACGGCAGGACTTGCCTCCACCCTTGGATCGGGCCTTGGGCAGGGCGGGCGAACGCCAGAACCGCCAACGGCAGGGACAGGACAAAGGTGTGGAAGCCCGCCAGCGGCTGCAAGGTCGCCGCCAGACCCAGCCAACCCGCCCAGGCCTGGGCAGGCGGGAGCCTCGAAGCCGTCTTGCGCCACAGGACCGCAGCAACGCACGCGATACCGAGAACCAGCGGGTAAACCAGGGCCCCGCGATCCGCCGGCCATCCGGTGAGCCTGAACACTGCCGAGACCCAGCCCTGCGCCTGCATTCCTGCGGGCGAAATGAGGAGCTGTCCCGATGCATCGGTTCCCGGCCCCGCCGCGCGCAACCACTCCCTGAAGATTTCCGTCTTCGAAGCGTCCAGCGCCATGGCCACCCCGACCAGGGCTCCGCAACCCGATAGCAGGAGCAGGATGCGCCCAAGGTCGTCCTTCTTGAAACGCATTCCCAGGACCGGAAAAAGGGTGAACAGCTTGACGCTCAACGCGTAGGTCAGCAGGTAGGACCGAGGGGAACGATCCCCTTCGGAAAAGGTTTGCCACCCCAGCAGGCAGATGGCCGTGAGCAAGAGCGAAATCTGGCCGTCAAAGGCATGGGTATTCAGGATGGGCAAAAACAGGAGCAGCGTGCCGAGGATGGCCGCATGTCCGGACCCGCGACGCCGGCACCACAGGATGATCGTCAGCAAGGAGAGGCTTTCCAGCACTCCCCACAGGACCTTGGCAGCGCCGAATGACAGGAACCCCAAAGGGAGAAAGAAGGGCAATACCCACGGCGGGTATTTGAAGGTCATGATGCCGTCGCGTTCGACGGAGTAGGCCGTGCCGCCTTCAAGAACCGCCCGCGCCGCCTTCCAATACACATGGAAGTCGGCTCCGTTTTTCGCCGTGTTGACCAGGATGGAAACCATCAGGGCGGAACTGAGGAGCCAGAATGCGAGGATTCCCGCGCGCCCAAAACGGGGGGACTTGCTGCTGTCAGGCATGGCACACGGACTTATCACAGTCGCGGAACTTCCCGCCATCCGCGCCGAACGGGAGCGGATGGCGGGAACCGGGGGAACGGATCAGAGAACGTGGATGCCGAGCAAGAGCAGGGCCGAAGTCTGCTTGAAGCTGCTGCCCATGTCCTTGAGGCCGAAGTTGACCAGGCCCTGGAGCGAGAATCGCGAAGCGGGAATTCCGACCTTCACGCCACCGCTGAGGCCGTAGTTGGTGCCGGAGGTGCCGCTCACGCCGGTCTCGAAGAAGCCACCCAGACCCACCTTGGCGCCGCCCAGGCCCGAAGTGAGGAGAACGGGAATCTGGAGCCAGTTGCTCGAGCCGGCGTTGTTGCCCGAGGACAGGTTGTTGTAAAGCGCCTGGACCTCGAAGGGACCGAACTGGGTGCCCAGGCCGCCGGTGTAGCTCAGCCGGCTGGTCAAGCCGGGCGTGTTGCTGGTCGTGTAATGTCCCAGGTTCGAGTTCACCCCTCCGATCAGGCTGATTCCCGCCATGGGAAGCGCATGGGCGCTCGAAGACAGTCCGACACCCATCAGAACCAAAGCGATCCATCCATACTTTTTCATGATTTTCCTCCGTGAAAACATGATTTTCCGTGGAAGCCTCCGGTTTGGGAAGGAGTTTTTAGCCATGAAGGTGCCAAGGCCCACCGATTGCACCGAAGATCCGCATGAAAACCTCGTCGATTCAGATGGGACGAAACTGGGGTTGGTTCCTGGCCGCCGGAATCGCATTTTGCCTGGCTGGGCTGGCAGCTTTCCTGTGGCCCGTGGCTTCGACGCTGAGCCTGGCATTCGCGCTGGGAGTGTTCTTCACCGTCGGCGGCGCCATTGCCCTGATCCAGGCTTTCCGGCTGCGGGGTGAATCCGGCAATGGATGGCGCGCGTTTCATGGCATTGCCGCGCTCGTTGCCGGCATCCTGATGCTGCGGTATCCGGCCGGCGGCATGCTGGGCGTCGCCATCGCCATGACGTTCTACTTCCTGGTCAGCGCGGCAGCCAAGGGCGTGATCGCCCTGGGAATGCGCCCCGAGCAGGGCTGGGGTTGGGCCATGGCCAGCGCCGTGGCGTCGCTGTGCCTGGGCATCTACATGATCGCGACGTTCCCGGTCTCCGCACTTTGGGTGCCGGGCTTCCTGCTGGGCCTCGACTTCGCGGTCCACGGATCGAGCCTCATCGGATTCTCGCTCACGCTCCGCAAGGCGCGCCACCTGCTCCAGCAGAGCACCACGCCGCCTCCTGATCTGCGACGAGTGGCTTGAATTCCCGGCCATGCTACCCTGGAAGCATGGCACTGAAGCCCCTTCATCCTGGAACCGTCATGCTCTTGACCGCAGCCGCTGCCTGGGGCGCGGATCAGGGCGACATCCCCTCCAACCCACTGGTGCTGATGTATCACGACGTGATCACCAGCAAGCAGCACCAGGACACCAGCGACATTCGCGCAGCCGACCTGGAAGCGCAGCTTCGCATCCTCAAGATCAATGGCTATGAGTCACGGACGGCCGCGCAGGTGGTGGAATGCAAGGCACGCCCCGGCTGCAAGCTTCCCGAAAAGACCGTGGTCCTGACCTTTGACGACGGATACCTGGGGGTCTTCAACCAGGCGCGGCCCCTGCTCCGCAAATACGGCTTCAATGCCAGCATCTACGTGCACACCTCGTACGTCGGCAAGGGCGGCTCCGAGCACGGCCACGGCTCACGCAAGAAGAAGATGACCTGGGGCCAGCTGAGCGAGCTGGAAAGCGACGGCATGGAGATCGGCGCGCACACCCGCAACCACCCCGACCTCGAGACCATCCAGCAGATCCTGCAAAGCACGACCCCGGTGCCCATGAATCCGAAGGGGTCCCCCTCGGACGGACGCCTTTCGGCAGTGCTTCAGGACATGCTGCAGAAGGGCTTGAGCCCGAAAGATCCATTCTACGTGGCCATCAAGAGCCGCCTGGAGTCCGGCCGCAAGATCGAAAAGCCCGCCGAGGCCTTCCAGCGCATCCTGGACTTCGAGATCCGCGGATCGTTCGAAGACCTCAAGACCAACCTTCCCCGCGCGGGCTCCGAGCCCATCCGCACCCTGGCGTACCCCTATGGGTCCTACACGGTGGAAGCCGCCAAGACCGCGCAAAAGACCGGCTTCCGCGCCGCCTTTGTGGTGGGCGCGGGCAAGTCCTTGTCCGGAGCACCTGCCCAGTTCCAGATTCCGCGCTTGTCCATCACGGACCCGGAAAACGGCTTGCCCAGCGAGGACACCACGCGTCCCTCGGGGTTCCTGGCCCAGCTGCGGCGCCAGGCCGGCGTGATCCTGCGGGCGCAGGCGGATGGCCCCTGGGACGTGCTGAACTCGCCCGAGGCGGCCTGGCCCTGCCTGGACATCCTGGCCAAACTGGTCGGCTCGGACCGCATGCCCCTGGCTACCGGGGCCCTGGAATGCCAAGGGTCGAAGCTCCAGCCGCTCGAAAAATTCTACGTCTTTTCCGAGCCCAAGGAGCGGCTCCTTTGCTTCTTCGTGGGTGGAACGCAGGCCGCCTTCGTGACCCCACGCGGCCAGAATCCGCAGGCTTCGTCCATTGGACTTTGGGGGCTGGGTGGCAGGTCCGGAGCAGGAAGGCCTTGCCAGATCCCGAATCCACTCAACCTCCATCTGGGCTGGAAGGGCCAGGCCATCGAGCACGCCGGTTCGCACGGAGAGGTCCCGGAAACCTACCCAGACCTGAGCCCGAAATCGCTGCCGCGTTGCAACTTGGCGCTGAGCCGGCGCATCCGCACCGAAATCCAGGCGCTGCAGCGGACCTCGGTCCAGAAGCTCAAGAAGGCCCCCGCATTTCCGGCCATGGCCGAAATGCTTCGCAATTCCTGCTCGTTTGTCCCGGGATTTGAAGGCATGAGCGATGCCCTGGGGATTCCGGCCCGCCCGCCCGGCAACCCGCCGGCAGGGCCCGCCCGGTCGGGTGCCCAATCCGCGCACTGAGGTGCTAAAACCGGAGCCATGAACTGGATCGCCCTGTTGCTCCTGATCACCCCGCTGGCCCAGGCCGGCACGGAAAGCTACCCCAGGCCCACGGACGCGCAGCTGCGCGCCCAGCTGACGCCCCAGCAGTACCAGTGCACCCAGGAGTCGGGAACCGAGCGGCCTTTCGACAATGCGTACTGGAACCTGCACGACGACGGCATCTACGTGGACGTCGTGAGCGGCGAGCCCCTGTTCAGCTCGCTCGACAAGTTCGACTCCGGCTCGGGCTGGCCGAGCTTCACCCGCCCGCTCCCGGATCAGGGCGTCGTGCAGAAGCCCGACCGCTCGCACGGAATGGAGCGCACCGAAGTGCGCTCGCGCCAGGCCGGATCGCACCTGGGCCACGTGTTCGATGACGGCCCGGCGGCCGCGGGCGGAAAGCGCTTTTGCATCAACTCGGCCTCGCTCCGCTTCGTGCCCGTGGACAAGCTCCGCGCCGAGGGGCTGGGCCGTTACCTGTTCCTGTTCCAGCAGAAAAGGCATTGGCAGATTGCCACGCTGGCCGGCGGCTGCTTCTGGGGAATGGAGAACCTGCTGCGCGAGGTGCCCGGAGTCGTCGAAACGCAGGTCGGTTACGCGGGCGGCAAGACTTCCTCGGTGCACTACGAGGACGTCTCACGGGGTGATACCGGCCACGCCGAAGTGGTGCAGATCCTCTTTGACCCCAGGAAACTGTCCTACGAGGCCATCCTGCTGCGCTTCTTCAGGATGCACGACCCCACCACGCTGGACCGCCAGGAGCACGACGTGGGCTCCCAGTACCGCTCGGCCATCTTTTACCGGGACGCCGGGCAGAAGCGCGTGGCCGAGCAGGTCAAGGCGCGGGTCGAACGCTCCGGCAAATGGGGCAAACCCATCGTGACCCGCATCGAGCCGGAAAAGAACTTTGTCCGCGCCGAGGACTACCACCAGAAGTACCTGGTCAAGAACCCGAACGGCTACAGCTGCCACCGGCTACGCGACTTCGACTTCGGGAAGTAGCAGGCCTGCCTCCTGGACCTGCGGCGCCCTGGCCCGGGCGGGCAGGGAAACCGCTTGCCCCTCGACCACTGCGACCAGGCTGGACACCAGCTGCCGAAGCAGCGCGGCCTGTTCGGAAAGCTGCTCGGAGGAGCTGGCCACTTCTTCGGAGGTGGCGGCATTGCTCTGGGTGGACTGCTCCACCTGGACCGTGGTCCGGCTGATCTGGCCGATTCCCTCGGACTGCTCGCGGCTGGCTGAGGCGATGCTGCCGTTCAGTTCCGCCACCTTCCGGATCGAGGTCACGATTTCCTGCAACACCTTGCCTCCGGAATCGGCGATATCGACTCCCCGGTCCACCTGGGCCACGCTGTCCTGGATGAGGTGAGCGATGTCCTTGGCCGCTGAGGCACTCCGCTGGGCCAGCTCACGCACGGCATCCGCCACCACGGCAAACCCCTTGCCCTGCTCTCCCGCACGAGCCGCTTCGACCGCCGCGTTCAGGGCCAGAAGATTGGTCTGGAAGGCGATGTCGTCGATGACCGTGATGATCTCCTCGATCTTGCGCGAGCTGACGGAAATCCCCTTCATGGATTCGATGAGACTGCGGATCTCGGCCTCGCCTCTCTGGGCCGCGCTGCTGCTGCCTCCGGAAAGGGTCGCCGCCTGGCTGGCGCTCTCGGCATTGAGCTTCACCATGCTGGTCAGCTCCTCCACCGAGGAGGCGATCTCCTCCAGGGAGCCCGCGGCCTGGGTGGCCCCCTGGGCCAGCTGATGGCTCGAAGCCGTGAGCTGCGTGCCCGCGCCCGTGAGCTTTTCCGAGCTGCGTCCCAGCTCGTGGATGACCTC
>CANFHS010000061.1 GCA_947446835.1 Bacteriovoracaceae bacterium | reverse complement strand
GTCCTACGGATTGAACCCGGGCACTGAACGCCTGGACTACGATCAGGTGCGTGACCTGGCCCTGAAGCACCGGCCCCGCATCCTCATGGCCGGAGCGTCGGCTTATCCGCGCATCATCGATTTCCAGACGATGGGACAGATCGCCCGCGAATGCGGCGCCGATCTGGTGGTCGACATGGCCCACATCGCGGGACTCGTGGCCGCGGGCCTGCATCCGTCGCCCATCGGGCATGCCACCTACACCACTTCGACCACGCACAAGACCCTTCGCGGTCCGCGCGGCGGCATCATCCTTTGCTCGCAGGAGCGCCTCAAGGCGGTCAATTCGCTGATCTTCCCGGGCATCCAGGGCGGCCCCCTGATGCACATCATCGCCGCCAAGGCCGTGGCCTTTGGCGAGGCCCTGAACCCCTCGTTCCGCGCCTACCAGCAACGCGTCGTCGACAACGCGCGCACCTTGGCCGAAGCGCTGATGAGCCTGGGCCTGCGCCTGGTGACCGGCGGCACGGACAACCACCTCATGCTGCTGGACCTGACCTCGTTCGCCGACGGATCGGTCACGGGCAAGGACGCCGAAGCCTGGCTGGATCTGGCCGGAATCACGGTGAACAAGAATACCATTCCGAATGAGCAGCGTAGCCCGTTCGTGACTTCGGGCATCCGGATCGGGACCCCGGCCATCACCACCCGTGGACTGGGCGGCCCCGAGATGAAAACCCTGGCCCAGTGGATCTTCAAGGCCCTCGAAACCCGAGGCGACGCCGCCCGGTTGGCCAAAATCCGCAATGAAGTCAAAGACCTCTGCGGCCGATTCCCGCTGTACGCGGGCTGAATCGAAGGACCTTTCACAGGCCCCCGAGTTCAATCCGACAGGACCCATAGAATAGAGGGCCCAAGCGGCCCAGGCGCCCAAGCTGGGGCTTTCCTTGAACGAAGCGCCCTGATCAGGTAAAGACTCCCCAGCTCTATGAAATGCCCCTACTGTCCTTCCCTCGACACCAAGGTGATCGACTCGCGTCTGAATCAGACTGGCGACATCACCCGGCGCCGGCGCTCCTGCCCCCAGTGCGAGGGCCGCTTCACCACCTACGAGCGGGTCGAAGAGGTCATGCCCCTGGTGATCAAGAAGGACGGACGCCGCGAACCCTACGACCGGGCCAAGGTGCTGGAAGGCGTGGTCAAGAGCTGCCAGAAACGTCCCGTCACCACCCAGGCCGTCGAAGCCCTGGTGACCCGGATCGAGAAGAAGGTACAGTCCTACGGCCTCAAGGAAGTCCCGTCGCGCACCTTCGGCGAGATGGTGATGAGCGAGCTGCAGGCCCTGGACACCGTCGCCTACATCCGCTTCGCCTCCGTTTACCGCGAGTTCCGCGATGTCGAACAGTTCGTGGCCGAACTCCAGGAGCCTTCGGCTTCGGGAGACGAGTCCAGCTCGATGCTCTTTCCCTTCCCCAGCACACCACAGGAACCCCAGTCATGAGTACTTCTCCCCGTCACCGTGCGCGCGAAATCGCGCTGCAGATCCTCTACCGTTTTGACCTCGGCCAGGCCGGCGGACAGGCCGCGCCCACGGGCCCGGCGTTGGCCAAGGAAATCGAAGCGCACTTCGAGCATTTCGAAGCGCCCGAGAACGTCCGCGCCTTCGCGGCCGAGCTGGTGGCCGGCACCCTGCACGACCAGGCCAAGATCGATGCCACGATCGAAAAAGTGGCCTCCAACTGGAAGCTGGCCCGCATGGCGGTGATCGACCGCAACCTGCTCCGCATGGCCATCTACGAGATGGGCCATTTCCCCGACGTTCCGGCCTCGGTCACCATCGACGAAGCCATCGAGCTGGCCAAGCAGTTCGGCAACGCCGAAACCCCGGCCTTCGTGAACGGTGTCCTGGACGCGGTCCGGCAGGCCCTGGCCGCGACACAACCCGCCTGATCCGGCTCCCAGCCAGGGCAACTTCGTCAAAAGCCCGACGAGAGTGGCGCTCGCCTGCGCTCCTGCCTTGCACCCGCCGCCCCCGGCCCGGTAAACTGGTCATCGGAGGCAGGCAGGAAAAAGCACATGAGCATCCGCGCTTTGGAAGGCCCGGTCGACCGGGCCCTGTTTGATGGCACCGTCCAGGGAGTGATCGCCCCGTTCTACGAGAACGAGCGACCGCTGCGTGGCATGGCTGGCCTCATCGACTGGAAGCTGGGCGGCGTGGTTTCCGAATGCCTGCGCCAAGGCAAGCTGACCGGCAAGGCCGGCGAATGCGCCTACATTCCCATCCAGAAGGCCAATCGCGTGTACCACCTCTTGCTGGTGGGCGGCGGCACCCTGACCCGGTTTGCCAAGCGCGGCCTCATCCCCGACGAGTCGTTCGCCGCGCTCCGAAAGAACCTCAAGACCCTGGGTCTTCCCGACCTGGCCGTTTCTCGCGCCGACTTGGGCGGCCTGACGGACGAGTACCTGGGGCAGCAACTCAAAGGAGCCGCGCTGTGGATCGCCCCGTGAAGCGGCCTCCCGACCTGCGCGAGCTGGCCCGCGAGCTCATCGTTCCTTCCGAATCGTTCGAGCGCTACATTCCCAGGAAAGCTCCCGGCGCCGCGCCGGCCGGACTCGATCTGCTGGGACAGCTGGGCGAATTGGCCCGCGAAAGTCTGGCTCCCGCGCCGGTCACCCCTTCGGCTCCCGGAGTGAAGGCCGAAAAGAAGCCCGAACCCAAGCCCCAAACGCCTCCGGTGCAGTACGCCTCGGAACGCGTGGAGTACCAGAAGGCCTTGAGTCGCGACACCTCCCAGGACCTGGCCAGCGCCCTGCTCGACTTCCATCGCCGCACCCAGCCCGCGGCTTACCGCATGCGGCCCACCTTGGCGGCCAACCCCAAGGGCGAGGTCGCTCCCGCCGAGCCGGCTTCCACGTTCTCGACCACTTCCATCCCGGCGGTCGAAGCCGTTCCGAAGCAGCAGCCGCTGTCGCGAAGCTCGACGTCACGTGCGGCCCGCGGAAATCCCATCCTCCGGTCCCGCCCTCCCGGTCCCTCCCGACAGGACTGAGCGGGGCGCACCATGACTCATCGAGAGTACCTGGCCCGCAAATCCAAGCAGTGGCAAAGCTGGGCCCGGACGCCGGGCTTTGAGCTCCTTGCCCTGGGCATCTTGCGGGACCTCGAATCGCGCGCGCACCAGGCCCGCTCGCACATCGGGAAAAAAACCGCCTCCTCGGCCAAGCGCCGCTCGATCCTGCCCGACAGCACACGGCTGCGACGATGGCTCGATGTGCGTCCACTTCCAGCCACGCTCGAGACCGTGCTGCAGGAAACCCGGGGCACTGCCCGGGCCCTGCCCACCCCCGCAGTGCCCGCATCTGCGCCCGCTTCCCCCGGTTCACCCGTCCTTCCCTCGGTGCTGGGCACGCCCCACCTGAGGGCCACCGACCGCCCCTGGGAAGAGCGCATCCTGCAGGCGGCGCGGCACGGCCGCTGTCCCGTCGTGGCCATCGACCTGGAGCTGCAGCTGCAAGGCCTGGGTCCTTTCGAGACTGCCGCCCGCGACTGGGCCCTGGACCGCGGCTGGGTACTCCTGCTGGCCGAAACTTCACCCGACCCGGTCCAGGACCGGGAAAAGACCTTCCGTGCCCGCTGGTACCTGGCGGGCCTGGCGCAGGCTCCCGCACCCGACTGGTCGCAGCTGGCCACCCTTCCGGGCGCGGCGCCGCTCAGGGGCGCCGTGAAAACCACCCCCTTGGACCCCCAGGAGGCCGCATGAGCGCCGCACGCGGCTCCAAGGCCATGACCCTCGCCGAGCTTTGCCAGGAGGTGCTGACCGCCCAGGCCCAGACGCTGAGACGCCTGAGCGCGCTGCTGGGCGACGACACCCTGCTCGAGCTCCTCGAACAGGTCGAGGACGGCGACGAGAGCTCCACCTCCGAAGGCGAGGACCTGGGCGTGGACTGGCGCGAGTGCTTCGAGCAGCCGCGAGCCGGATCACCCCTGGGAAATCATGAGGGCAATGCCTACCAGTCGCTCGAAGGCGTGGTTCGCGAGGCTGAACTCACAGCCATGCTGGAGTTCCACCTCTGGGCTTTTCCTCCGTACCGGACGCTCATCGAAAGCCCGATGGGCCTTCACGCGCGCGTGCGCCCCGGAGCCTCGGCCACCGGGCTGATGGACGCGCTGATCCGCGGAGCCGACCGCTGGGCGCGCCGCCTGCCGGTCTCGCCCGGGCTGGCGCCACGCATCGAGCAGGCCGCGCAGGTGCCCTGGCTGCGCTTCCGGTCCGAAGTGCTCAAGCGCCTGGGACAGCGTCCGCTGGGCGCGGTCTGAGCCTGCCCCGGTGACCTAGAGATCCGCCCAGTTGGTGCCCGAGGCGGAGTTCACCTTGAGCGGCACGGACAAGGTCATGGCTTTTTCCATGACCTGGCAGAGCAGCTTCTCGACTTCGGCCGCTTCAGCCTGGGGCGCGTCGAGCACGAGTTCGTCGTGCACCTGGAGGATGAGCCTGGAGCGGTAGCCTCCCTTGCGGAGAGCGGCGTCCAGATCGATCATGGCCATCTTGATCAGGTCGGCGGCCGTGCCCTGGATGGGCGTGTTCATGGCCATGCGCTCGGCGTTCGCGCGGATCGCGGGATTGCGCGACTGGATGTCCGGCAGCTTGCGCCGCCGCCCCGAGAGCGTCTGCACCTTGCCGCTTTCGCGGGCCTCCAGGATCTGGGAGTCCAGGAAGCGCTTCACCCCGCTGTAACGCAGGAAGTAGCGGTCGATCGTGTCCTGGGCTTCCTTGCGCGGAATCTTCATCTCCTGCGCGAGACCGAAAGCCGTCTTGCCGTACATCAGTCCGAAGTTGATGGCTTTGGCCACCGACCGCTGGGCATCGCTGACCGCGCCGGGCTCCACGCCGAAGATCTCGCTGGCCGTGCGCCGGTGCACGTCCTCGTCCTTCTGGAACGACCGGACGAGCTCCACGTCCTGGCTCATGTGCGCCAGGAGCCGGAGCTCGATCTGGCTGTAGTCGGCCGAAACCAGCACATGGCCGGGCCTGGGGACAAAGGCACGCCGGATCTTGCGTCCGCGCTCGGTCCGGATGGGAATGTTCTGGAGGTTGGGGTCGGAGCTGGAAAGGCGGCCCGTGGCCGCGACCGTCTGGTGGAAGCTGGCGTGGATGCGCCCGGTCTTGGCGTCCTTCATGCCGGGCAGAGGGTCCACGTAGGTGCCCTTCAATTTCGAGATTTCCCGGTATTCCAGCAGCAGGCGCGGCACCTCGTGCAACGGAGCCAGACCCTCCAGGACCGAAGCGTCGGTCGAAAACCCGGTCTTCGTCTTGGCCCCGGTGGGCAGCTTGAGCTGGTCAAAGAGCAGGTGCGCCAGCTGCTTGGGGGAGTTCAGGTTGATTGGGCCCGAGGTGAACGCCCCGATGCGCTCCTCGATGGACCGCAGCTCACGCTCGAAGTCACGCGAAAGCGACCGCAGGTAGTCCTCGTCGATCGAGATGCCTTCGAGCTCCATCCGGCAAAGGATATCGACCAGTGGCAGATCGATCTGGCCGAAAACCCCGGCCACACCCTCCTCACGTAGCTGGGGCTCCAGGCACTCCCAGAGGCGCCAGGCCACCCAGGCATCCTCGCCCGAGTAACGCGTGGCCTGGTCGATGGGAACCTGGTCAAAGCCGATCTGGTCCTTGCCCTTGCCACAGACCTGCTCGTAGGTGGTGACCGAGTAGCCCAGATGGTGGGCCGCGAGGGTTTCGAGGTTGTGGCGCCGCTCGGGCTCAACCAGGTAATCGGCCACCATCGTGTCGGCCAGGATGCCTTGCGGATGCACCCCGTGCTCGTGCAGCACGCTCCAGTCGTACTTGAGGTTCTGCCCGATCTTGCCGATCGCCGGATCCTCCAGCAGCGGCTTCAGCGCTTCCAGTACCCGCCCAACCGGCAGCTGGGGCGCATCGGTGCCGCGATGACCCACGGGAATGTAGTAGCCGCGCCGGGAGTCGACGCAGATTGCGATACCCACGAGCTCCGCCTGCCGCGGATTGAGCGAGGTGGACTCGATATCAAAGCCGAAGCGCCCGACCTGCCGGATCCGCGCCAGCAGGTCCTCGAACTTGGCTTCGGTGTCGACCGTGATGAACTCACCCTGCAGCCCGGCGGGAATCGCCGCCGGCGTCGGTGCAGGAGCTGCAGGAGCCGCAGGCGCAGCCGCCTGGGCAGGTACCGCGGAAGGGGCTTCGGCCGGATCGGCCACCATGGCCTGCCACTTCTTGAGCAGCGTGTGGAATTCGAGCTCCTCCATCAGCTGCACGCAGGCCGGCGAAACGCGGAACTCGTACTCGAGCTTCTCGTGGGCCGAGTCCACCTCCAGGTCCGTCTTGAGCGAGGCCAGCTGCGCCGAAAGACGCGCGTCGGCCTGGTGGGTCCTGAGGACCTCGCCCTTCTTCCCGCTGATCTTGCCTTCCTCGGCGGCAGCCAGGATCTTTTCGAGCGAGCCATGCGCCTTGAGCAGATCGACCGCGCTCTTGGGGCCGATCGACGGGACCCCGGGAATGTTGTCCGAGCTGTCGCCCACCAGCGCCAGGTAGTCGCGGATCTGGCTGGGCGGAATGCCGAATTTCTCCTCGACCTCGGCCGGACCGTAGGTCTTTTTCTGGAGCGTATCGAGGATCTGCGTGCGCGCGGTCACCAGCTGCATCAGGTCCTTGTCGCCGCTCACGATCACCACGCGATGGCTGGGATCGTCCTTTTCCCACTGCAGCGTCAGGGCCCCGATCAGGTCGTCGGCCTCGACGCCGTCCTGGCGGAATGACGGCAAACCCATCGTCTCGATGAGCCTGGAGATCCGGTCAAACTGGGGCACCAGCTCCTCGGGAGCCGCGCTGCGATTGGCCTTGTAGTCGGCGTACATCTGCTTGCGGAACGAAGGCGTCTTGGAGTCGTAGACGATGGCGATGTGGCGCGCCTTCTGCTCCTGGACCAGCTGGGCCAGCATCTGGGCCACCCCGTAGACCGCGTTCGTGGGCTCGCCCTTCGAGTTCGTCAGCGACCGGATGGCGTAGAACGCCCGGAAGATGAACGAGCTGATATCGACGAGGTAAAGCGTCCGGGTATCACCTGCGGAAGTGGAGTGCGCCATGCCCGGACGGGCGTACCACGATCAATCCCGGCTGCGCGAGGTTCGCGATACCGGCTCGGCCTCGACGACCTCGGTGTCGCCCATCACATCCCCCAGTCGATGACCTGAGGCGACTGTCAGCATCAGATAGACCTCGACCATCATGAGGGGCACGCCGATCACGATCAGCACCAGCCAACCCCAGACCGGGATGAAAGCAAAGAAAGTGGCCACGCCTACCGGGGCGTTCCGCACGGCCGAATCCCGCAGTGTGGCAGGCTGTCGCGTGACGCGGTGTATCACCTTCAGCTTGAGCAGACGCTTGCCCAGGCTCTGGCCTGGAAACTTGCGCGACGGCAGCCCATCGGCCACCAGACTGTACAGGAAGCCCAGCAGCGGCCCCACCGGATACGGCAGCACCTGGACCAGGACGATGACAAACGCCAGGTCCAGCAGCTTCGCGAGTACGCGATTCGCCACGCTGACTTTGTGTTCAGGCTGAACCGGGATGATCAGGAACATCCAAGTTCAGGGTAAACGAGACCGAATCACTCGGGAAGAAAGAAACGATCCAGCAGGTCCACCATGCTGTGGAGGGCGAAGATGTGCGTCTCCTGAATTCGGCTGGAATTTTTGCCCAGCGAGGCGTTCAGGGTGATGTCCGCCAACTCCTTGAGCTTGCCGCCGGTCCCGCCGGTCAATGCGATGATCTTGCACTTCTGGGCCCGGGCCGCCTCGACCGCCACCTTGACGTTCATCGAGTTGCCGGAGGTCGAGATGGCCACCAGGACGTCGCCGGGACGGGCCAGCGCCTGGACCTGGCGCAGGAAGACCTGATCGTAGCCGTAGTCGTTGCCGATGGCGGTCAGATTGGAGGTGTCGGTGGTGAGCGCCACGGCCGGCAGCGGCCTGCGCTCCAGAAGCATGCGCCCGACCATCTCGGCGGCGGCGTGCTGGGCATCGGCAGCGGAGCCACCGTTGCCGATGAAAAGCACCTTGCCTCCACCGCGAATCGAATCGCCCAGCATCTGCGCGGCCTCGATCAGATCACGACCGTGGTCCTTCAGGAATTGCTCCCGAATGGCAGCCGATTCTTTGGCGGTTTCGATCAGGTATTCCTTCGCCTTCTCCATCCGGTCTCCCTCCTCGACGCTTCAAAAAGACTGAAATAGGTGTTAGCCGAGGAGTAACCCGTTTCAGGGGAAAATTTCAAAGCTTTCAGGAGAAATCTTCATGGCAGATTCGAAGAACGTTCACGAGGCCACGGACACGAATTTCCAGGCGGAAGTGCTGGGCTCCCAGGATCTGGTCCTGGTCGATTTCTGGGCCGCCTGGTGCGGTCCCTGCCGCATGCTGGCCCCGACCATCGAGGCGGTGGCCAATGACTCCGTCGGCAAGGTCAAGGTCTACAAGATGAACGTCGACGAGAATCCGGCCACTCCCGGCCAGTTCAACATCCGCGGCATTCCGACCCTGATCCTGTTCAAGGGTGGCAAGGCCGTGGACCAGCTCGTGGGCAATCAGCCCCGCGCCGTGATCGAACAGACCATCCAGAAGCACCTGGCCTGAAAGGAAGCTCCATGACTCAGACCAAGCTGAATCTGGAAGAACTGCTCGGAACCGAAAGCCGCTCGCTGCTGGAGCACCGCTGCCAGGGCATCCCCAAGGCCTCCATCTACCCGGCCGGGCCCACCTGGATCGACGACGTGCTGAAGGACTCGGATCGGCCGGCTCCGGTGCTGGGCAACCTGCAGCGCCTCCTGGACAACGGGCGTCTTGCCGGCACGGGCTACACTTCCATCTTCCCGGTGGACCAGGGCATCGAGCACTCGGCCGGCGCCTCGTTCGCCGCGAACCCGCTGTTCTTCGACTCGGAGAACATCATCAAGTTCGCCATCGAAGGCGGCTGCAACGGCGTGGCCTCCACGCTGGGCGTGCTGGGCCTCCATGCCCGCAAGTACGCGCACAAGATCCCCTTCGTGCTGAAGATCAATCACAACGAATTCCTGTCGATGCCCAACCGCTACGACCAGACGATGTTCGCCACCGTCAAGCAGGCCTGGGACATGGGCTGCGTGGCCATCGGCGCCACCGTGTACTGGGGCTCGGCCGAAAGCGCGCGCCAGCTCAAGGAAGTGTCGGAAGCCTTCGCGCACGCCCACGAGCTGGGCATGGGCACCATCCTCTGGTGCTACACCCGCAATCCGGGCTTCAAGGTGAACGGCGTGGACTACCACACGTCGGCCGACCTCTCGAGCCAGGCCAACCACCTGGGTGTGACCCTGCAGGCCGACATCATCAAGCAGAAGCTGCCCACCAACAATGGCGGCTACAAGGCCACGGGACACGGCAAGACCTCCGAAAAGGTCTACACCGAGCTCACCACCGATCACCCCATCGACCTGTGCCGCTACCAGGTGGCCAACTGCTACATGGGCAAGATCCCCCTCATCAACTCGGGTGGCGAATCCAAAGGGTCCGACGACCTCAAGGACTCGGTCCGCACCGCGGTGATCAACAAACGCGCCGGCGGCATGGGCCTCATCCTGGGCCGCAAGGCATTCCAGCGCCCCTGGAAAGACGGCCTGCAGCTGCTGAACGCGGTCCAGGACGTGTACCTGGATCCGCGCATCACGGTTGCCTGATTTTTTTCATCCAGACGAGGACCAGACCCCATGGAATCACAGGGCTTCATTCAAGGCATCATCGTCGCCTTCCAGCAAGGCGGTTTCTGGATGGTTCCGATCGCCATCGCTTTCGGCTGTTCCATCGCCTTCACCGTCGAGCGCTTCGTGCGCCTCTACTTCCACTACAACGTGGAAGGGTCGCGGTTCATGTTCGAGGTCCAGAAGTACATCCTGGCCAACGACCTGGACGGCGCCATCCGTATCTGCAACAGCGCCAAGGAAGCCGCCCTGCCCAAGGTCATCAAGGCCGGCCTGCAGCGGGCCTCGCGCAATGACGAGCAGATCCAGAACGCCATCGACGCGGCTTCGCTGGAGATGATCCCGAAGCTGGAGCGCCGGATCCCTTATCTGGCCCTGATCGCCAACATCGCCACCCTGCTGGGCCTGCTCGGCACCATCTCGGGGCTGATCAAGTCCTTCGGCGCGGTGGCACTGGCCGACCCGGCCCAGCGCCAGGCCATCCTGGCCCACGGCATCTCGGAAGCCATGAGCGCCACGGCCTTCGGCCTGGTCACCGCCATCTTCACGATGGTCGCCCACGGAATCCTGTCGGCCAAGGCCACGCAGATCCTGGAAGAGCTGGACGAGTTCGGCGTGAAGCTCCTGGACCTGCTCTCGGCACGGAAATACAAACACTCGTCCGAGAAGGCCTGAGCCTTCGATGTTCAAGCGACCGACCTCGCGCAGAAAGACCGTCCACAAGGAGGTTCAGCTCAACCTCGTGCCCATCCTGGACACGATGGTCACCCTGATCGCTTTCCTCCTGTTCACGATGAGCTTCCTGCAGATCGTGTCGATCGAGTCGCCGTTCCCGCAGGCTTCCGCCAAGGACGTCGAGGAGAAGCTCAAGCAACGCCCCCTGCAGCTGACCCTGACCCTGCGCGAAGGCGAAGCCGAGATCTGGAGCCCGTTCGAGCTCGTGCCGGCCCGGAAGATCCCGGATGCCCAGCCCGGCACTCCGGACCTGAAAGCCATCCACTCCCACCTCCTCGACATCAAGCGCAAGTTCCCCACCGAGACCAAGCTGGTCCTCGTGCCGACTCCGGCGGTGAACTACGACACCCTGGTTTCGGTCATGGACGCTTCCCGGCTAGTCGAGCCGGGGGACGAGCCCATCTACTTCCAGAATTCCGCAACCGGCGTGAACGAAGTGGCCAAGGCCCTCTTCCCCGAGATCGTGTTCGGAAACCTGCTGGGGGAATCCTGAGATGTCGTTCCGTCGCAGCATCCGGAACCGCCGGGGACGTCGCCGGATCGGGGGCTCCTTCGAGCTGCCACTGACCAGCATGATGGACGTGCTGGTCATCATCCTGGTGTTCCTGCTCAAGAGCTACTCCACCAGCCAGAACAACTTCTCGACCATCCAGGGCATCAAGCTGCCCTACTCGGCTTCGCCCGACGTTCCGCCCGACACGCTCCAGGTCATCGTCACCCCGGAAGG
>CANFHS010000060.1 GCA_947446835.1 Bacteriovoracaceae bacterium | reverse complement strand
GCTGGCGGCATCCAGAGGTCCCACCTTGATCTGCTTGCTCGACTTCACACGGGCCAGATCCACCATCGAAGCCGCGCGGATGGCCGAAGCCAGCGCGTCGCCCATTTCAGAAAATTTGTCCAGGCGCGGCTTCTCGATGTAGTCCAGCGCCCCCGCCTCGAAGATGTCCTCGGTCAGCTTGGTCTGCTCGCGCCCAATGGCGCTCATCAGGATGACCCGGCTGGGGTCCGACCCGCGCATCAGCTCGGCCAGGTACTGCAGGCCCGACTTGCCGGGCATCGAAATATCCAGGGTCATGACCCGGGGATTCAGCTGCTTCCGCATCCGTTCGGCCTCTTCGGCATTGAACGCATGGCCCACGATCTCGATGTCCGAGTAGTCCTTGGCCCAGCGGTCCATCAGCTTGTGGATGACCACGGCGTCGTCCACCACCAGCAGGGTGATCCGGGGCCGGACCAGCGCCTGCTTCAGGAAGTTCTTGGCTTCGGAAGTCCAGGTCGCGAATTCCGCGATGTCTCCGGCTCCCATCCTCAGGAATCGCTCGACTCCGAGGCTCTTGTCGTCAAACTCGGTCTTCCGGAACACCCCGTACTCCAGGCGCTCCAGGATTTCCCAGGGGATGTTCTCCGACTTCAGGAAGAAGACCCCGTTGAACTCACGAAAGGCGGTGACCAGGAGGTTCAGGTAGTCACCGATGCCTTGACAACCAAGGGCGACCGGGTCGATGGCCACTTCTGGATCGAGTTCTTGCACCACTCTCTGCCAGTCCAGCCAGTTTCTCGACACGGTCGCCCCCAGTTTCTTTCCCTGTCTCTCAACGATCCCGTTTCACCGTCACCTGGAATCAGGTGCCGAAGCGGGTGTCATCCGGATGCGGAAGCTCGGCGTTCATGGTCGCCGGGTCATCCTGCTTGGAACTGCCCTTCTCGCCCTTGTCTTTCGGAACGAGCTTGGTCACTGAAGCCAGGCCCTTCTTGACCCGGTTCATGGCCGAGCCTTCGTCCGAACCGCCACCGGTCGGAGCATTGCCGCTCCAGCCCCCGCCGCCCTGGGAAGAGCTCGTGGAGGTCATGCCCGCCTTGTTGCCGAAGATGACCTCGTTCAGGCGCTGCACGGTGTTGGCCAGGATTCCGTACTGGTTTTCCAGCCGGGTTCCCGCATGGGCGGCCTCGGAGGCGCGCTTCATGTTCTTGTTGGTCACGATGTCCATCTGCTGCATGGCCTTGTTGGTCTGGGCAATGCCGGTTTCCTGCTGGGAAGCTGCCGAACCGATGGCATTGACCAGCGGGTTCAGCTGACGCAGCGTTTCGGTGATCTTGGAGAAAGCGCCTGCGCACTCTTCCGAGATCCGCTGACCGGCCTTCACCTTGTCCTGCGTGAAGGAGATCGACGAGTTCACCTGGGCGGTGGACTTGTTGATCAGCACCCGGATTTCCTGGGCCGCTTTGCCGGACATCTTGGCCAAGCTGCCGATCTGCTCGGCAACCACCGCGAAGCCCCTGCCGTGTTCACCGGCACGAGCCGCTTCGATACTGGCGTTGAACGAAAGCATCCGGGTTTCCGCGACGATGTCGTTGATGACCTTCGTCTTTTCGTTGATCTCTTCGATCACCCGATTGATTTCTTCCAGCCGCTCGTTGGCGTGGCTGATCTCTTCCATCGACTCCTTGAGGCTGCCGATGGTCTTGCCGCCTTCGTCCGCTTTGGTCTGGGTCTCGGTCGCCGAACGCATGGCGTTCTGGGCGTTGTTCGAGGTCTGACCCATCATGGACGACATTTCTTCCATGCTGGCCACGGTTTCTTCGACCGCCGCCGACTGCTCGGTGGTGATCTCCGAAAGCTGCTGACCGATCACGGCGATGGTCTGCGACGTGCCCTGGATCTCCTGGGCAGCGGTCTCGAGCGACTTGCCCACTTCGACCAGGTCCAGGCCCAGGCGACGCGAGAAGAAGTAACCGGCCACGGCCACCACCGCCATCAGGAAGAACACGGTGTAGGTCAGGTTGCGGTTGTTCGAGGCCGGGTTCACAGCCTGCAGCACCAGTTCCAGCATGCCGTCAAACACGCCGCTACGGACGGCGCTGACTTTGCCGCTGATCTCGGTGACGCGACCGGCTGCCGCGGCCACATCGTCTTCAATGGCCTTGCGGCTGGCCGGCTTGACCAGGGTGGCAAAAGCCTTGGCGAGGACCGGCTGGGCTTCATTGTACTTGCCGATCATCTCGTTCAGGGTGTCCTTGTCCTTGCCCGTCACACCCGGCACGCCGTTCAGGTCCTTCAGGGACTTTCCGACGTTCTCGGATTCCTTCTTGAGCAGGTCCACCATGTCGGGGCGGATGGCGCCCTGGGACATGGCCTTGTTGCCCATGGCCCACAGGAGCACGGCAAACTTCTGGGTATCCACGCCGGCCGTGGCCATGGCGTCGATCGCCGTGTTGCGGTCCTGCATCGTCTGGACGATCTGACCCACTTTGACAAGGGTATTCTGGCCGATGTAACCCATCACCACGCTCAGGATGATGGGGTTCAGGGTCAGCATGAAGAGCTTGGTCCTGAGTGAAAATTTACTAAGTAGCTTTCTCATTATCTTCCACCTCGTTGTTCGACAGGAAATTAGACGGATTCCGGGAAAGTAAACCCGTCGATGCAGACGAATCGGCCAAAGATCAGGAATTCTTGAGACAATTTTCCTGAACCCTTGAGGGGTGAAGACCCGGGGCAAGTGCCCGACCCCAAAAGAAAAAGGCCGCACCGGGCGAACCCGGTGCGGCCCTGACTGTTTCCAGTCAATTCACAGATCGATCAGTAGCAGAGGTGGACGCCACCGTCGGAAGGCTTGGACGAGACGTAGCCCATGCCACCCGGGGTGTTCTTGACGTAGTCGATGACATCGGCGTCGCTGCCCTTCGTGGGCGGGATGGTCATCCCGTCACGGAAGGACTTGATCTGCCACTGCGAAGCGTAGCGCTTGTCGGTGATCTTCAGAACGCTGTCGAGCATTTCGTTCTTCAGGCCGGCATTGTCGCAAGGCTTCACCGAGGCTTTTTCACCCTGGAGAGCGGCTTTGACGTCCGCTTCCGAAAGGCTGGTGCCCGGATTGCAGATGAACACCACTGCCGCGGAGGCACCGTTGATCATCATCAACGGGGCAGCCAGGGCAACCAGGACCAACTTCTTGAGATCCATAGCTTTCATTGTAAAACTCCTCACTTTTCTACGTTATTAGACCGGCAAATCAGAAGCGGATGGCGTACTGGGTACGGATTTCGTCGTACGCACCGCCGGTGTTGCCGGGGTTCACGTCGGTCACGTCGGTGTGGAGGCCTTCGACCTTCACGCAGGTTTTTTCGCTCAGGTTGTACCGGAAGCCCACAGCCTGACGGGTGTACGAGCCACCGTTGGTCTGCAGAGCGAAGTACGGATCAGCCTGATTGAAAGCGGCTTTCTCGTAACGAGCGAACGGGATGAGCGATTCGCCGAACATGTAGCCCAGCTGAGCGAAGTACGCATGGCTCTTCTGAGCCGTAGCGCCGGTCGTCAAGGCGTCTTTGTTCGAGAACTGGTAGAATTCGCTGATGAATTCCACGTTGTTCGCGTCGTACACCACGTAGCCACCGATCGTCTGGAAGTCGATCGTGCCGGTAGCAGCGGTACCCGAATGGTCCGTCGCGCCAGAATCCACAGGAACCTGTTCCTGCAGGTAATGGGCGCCGACCACCAGGCCGTCCAACGAACCGCCGGTGAAGCTGTAGCTCAGCTTGCCGCCAACGGCCATGTTGTCGTTGTCGTCGCTGATGATGTTCATCTCGGTGGTCTGGAAGGTCGAACCCCAGGCCGTGGTGTCGCTGGTGATGTGGCTGCCGTTACCGATGTAGAAGTCGTAGCCGACTTTACCGGAACCGACTGCCGTGCTGCCCGTCAGCCAGAGGCCGACGGTGTGAACCGGAAGCACACCGTACTTGTCTTCGAAGTCGATGAACTTCGGCTTGTAGACCGAGGTCTGCAGCTGGGCGCCGTGGTGGTAGGCGGTGTTCCAGAACCCGATCGGGGTGTGGAAACGACCCACCCAGCCGGTCAGGTGGTTGTTGAACACATAACCCACCTGGAGGCGCTCGGTGTCAACGGCCACTGCGCCGTCGGACGTACCCGGGTCGATGTTCACTTCGCTCAGGAACTTCACGTTCTGACCGAGGTCCGGGTTGATGTAAAGGTCCAGGCTGCCCACGAAGAAGCTGCGCTGGCGCTTACGAGCCGGAGCATTTGCACCGCCCATACCCCAGCCTGCATCGGCGAAGCCGTGCATCAGCTGGCCGTCCTGGTCGGCCTTTGCGCTGGTGCCCGGCAGAACCAATGCCGCGCCCAGTGCCATTCCTGCCACAAGTTTCATATTTTTTTTCGTCATGAATGAACCGTCCTCAAGAAGTGATCAATGACTTCATTTACGTATTTTCAAAACAACCAACGAACTGATTTCACTGAAAAACACTCAAAACAAAGCGTACTTCTCTACTTCCCTGAAATCGTCGAACTGCTACATCTACATCTCTCGACTCTTCCCTTCTCTCACTCGCGGTTCAGGACGAACGCCTCACGGCCTTTCTTCCCGCCCGACTCTAAAATGATTCTATTTAAGAAAGTGTAAACCTGTCTGAACCGATCCACAAACCCAATTTCATTGAAACAGGTTGCGGATGTCGGAGTTGTCCCAATTCAAGACCTTAGACACGTTTCCATCCGGCTTCACGTCGAAGATCCGGAAGTCGTGCATGACGTGGCCGTCATACATCCAGTATTGATAATTCATGTGGGTCGCGAATTTCTTGACGGTCTCTTCTGGCGCCGTCAGGAAATGCCAATGCTCATTCGCGCCGGGGAACTTCTTCTTGAACTCGGCCAGGATGGCAGGCGTGTCGTTTTCCGGGTCGAGCGACACGATCACGAATTCAGCCGACTCCCCGCGCTTTTGCAGCTCAGTCTGGATGTCGCGCATCTTCTTGAACGTCATCATCGGGCAGATCTTCTTGCAGTTGCGGTAAGCCAGCGAAAGAATGAGCCGATTTCCCTTGTATTCCGAAAGCGCGAGCTCGGAACGACCGGTTTCGTCGGTCCATTTGACCGGCACTTCGTACACGTTTCGGCCCAGCGACGCCGCGGCCCAGGCTTGAACACCTGCCAGCAGCGCGAACACGAGAACCAAAACGAGCGGAGCCTTCCGTTTCATTTCTTCATCCTTGAAAGAAGTGGGGGTCTGTCAAAAAGTGTACGCCGTTTCTTTTGGAGGACAAGAACTTTTGAACTCACCTTGAGAGATGAACAAAGTTCCGACACTTCGGTGACCACGCACTCGACACTCGGCTTGCGTGTGTTTGATTTCACAGGAAAACAAGCAGCCTGTTTTCCAGCTTTCAAAACCGCCGCGCTTGGCCTTGTTTTGACTCAAGGCCCGTCCGTAAATTGACGGCGAATGATTCGAGTCAAAGGGCATCTGCATCCGGGAAGCGATCTTCTGCTTCATCCCGAAGCGCTGGGCTTCGTGGCGCGGCTGCATCGGCGCTTTGACCCGTTGCGCCAGGAATGCCTGCGCGCCCGCACCGCGCGCCGCCCCCTCCGCATCCGCGATGCCTGGTCGGACTCACTCATCCCCCAGGAATCGCGCGCCGTCCGCGAGGCGGCGTGGCGGGTGCCGCCCTCAGTCCCGGAGCTGGCCACACGCACGGTCGAGATCGCGACGCCCGCCGAGCGAACCCACCTGCTCCACGCCCTGAATTCGGGCGCGGATGCGTGCATCGTGGACTTCGAGGATGCGCTTTCGCCGACCTGGAAAAACCTGCATGAGGGCCAACTGGCCCTGCGTGAGGCCGTGCGCGGCACCCTGAACGAGGGCACCCTGCACCTGCAGGGGCGGACCGCCACGCTCCGCGTGCGCCCCCGGGGTTGGCACCTGGACGAATGGAACGTGATCGTCGAAGGGTCTCCTGTTTCCGCGTCCTTGTTCGACTTCGGCATGGCTTGCTTCCACAATGCGCGGGTCCTGCACTCCCAGGGCAACGCCCTTCTCCTGGACCTGCCCAAGCTGGAGCACTTTCGCGAAGCCTTGCTGTGGCACCAGGTGCTGTCGCATGCCGAGGACGAGCTGCGCCTGCCTCCCGGCAGCTTCCGCGCCATCGCGCGCATCGAGACGGTGCCAGCGGCCTTCCAGATGGAAGAAATCCTCCATGCGCTGGGACGGCACGCGGTGGGACTCGACGCCGCCCACGACAGCTACCTGTTCCACCTCCTCCGCACCTTCCACTCCGATCCGTCATTCCTGTTTCCCGATCGCTCGGCCCTGGCCCCCGAGCTTCCGTTCCTGAGGGCCTATGCGCAGCGCCTGGCCAGCCTGTGCCGAAAGCGCGGGGCCCAGTGCGTGGGCGCCTCCCCTCACCCGGGCTTTACCGGCCTCCGCGTCACCCACCCCGAGCAGGTCTCGCAGGCCCGGAGCTTCATGGACCAGCGCGCGGAGCCCGACCCCCGGGCGCTCCTGGACCTGGAATTTCCCAGCGCCGAGATCACCGAGGCCGGGGTCCGCTCGCAGATTGCCCTGGTCCTGGCCTACCTGGATGCCTGGCTCCAGGGACAAGGCACCGTGACCATCGACCAGCGCGCCGAAGACACGGCTTCGGCCGAGCTGGCGCGCGCCCTGCTGTGGCAGTGGGTTCACCGGGGCGTGCGCCTGGGCGCGGCCCGCGTCCTGAGCCCGCGCCGCTACTCGGAGCTTCGCGAAGCGGAGATCCTGCGCCTGGGCGGGCGCGGCCAGGGGCGGCTGGCTGACGCGGTCCGTCTCCTGGACCGGCTGGTCCTGAGCGACACCTTCATCCCTTTCCTGACCCATCCGGCCTACCGCGTCCTCGAAACGCGCGGCCGCAAAGAGGGCCCCTTGCCACGCGCGGGCTAAGCATCCATTCTAGGTCTGTGCACTTTGATCCGCGCATCCAAACGCTGCTGGTCGACCTGGATGGCACCCTGCTGGGAAACCGGCAACTCACTCTTTCCATCGATTTCGTCAAACGCTCGCTGCTGGCCCTCAAGCCCTACGGCGGCTGGCGCAAATCGGTCGAAACCCTGCTCGCCATCCAGAAGGAGCTCAGGCGCTTCACTCCCGACATGACCAATGACGTGCGCGTGGTGAAGCTCTTCAGCGAGAAAACCGGGCTCGATCCGGACCGCTCGCGGCAGGTGCTGCGCCAGTTCATCACCAGCGTTTTTCCCGAGCTCAAGCGCCACTTTTACCCCATCCCCGGCAGCAGCGAGTTCCTGACCTGGGCCAAGGACCGTTACCCGCTTTACCTGGCCACCAATCCGGTGTGGCCTCCGGAAATCGTCGAGCTCCGGGTGCGCTGGGCGGGCGTCGACCCCTCGCTTTTCCGCAGCATGACCCACGTCCGGCGGATGCATGCGGCCAAGCCTTCGCCCGAATATTACCGCGAGCTGCTGGCACAGGAAAACCTGGACCCGGCCACCTGCCTGCTGATCGGCGACGATCGCAAGATGGACCTGCCGGCCACGGCCGTGGGCATCCGGGTGTTCATCGTGGGCGACCCCCGCAAGAACACCCGCATCTCACGCCTCCGTTACCCCCGGGCCCAGGCCCCCGCCTGGAGCGGCAACTACGCGCTGCTGCGGGCGGCCTTGGCCGAAGCAGCCACCCAGACGTCAGCCGTCTGACGCTCCACGGACCCATCTCGGCGCTCAACTTTCGAGCCGGGTCAGACGATAAGCTCCCTGGAGAGTACCGAACATGCTCGTCATCGTCGGCGCCTTGGTCGTTTTCATCTCGGTTTTCGGAGGGTTCGCCATCGAGGGCGGACACCTGGCCGTGCTTTTCCAGCCCATCGAGTTGCTGATCATCGGCGGCGCCGCCGGCGGTTCCTTGCTCATTTCGGCAAGCCCCACCCTCCTCAAGATCGTGGCCCACCAGGCGCTGGGCACCCTGAAGAGCGCCGAAACCTCGCAGAAGCAGTGGATCGACCTGCTGATGCTGCTCTATGAGCTCATCAAGACCGCCAAAGGCAACATGCTGGCGCTCGAAGCCCACGTCGAAAACCCCTCCCAGTCGGACATCTTCAAGAAGTACCCGACGGTGCTGTCCAACCACCACGCCATCCATTTCATCGCCGACACCCTGAAGGTCCAGATCAGCTCGCCCGTCAGCCCGTATGACCTGGACGACCTCATGGAAACCGACATCAAGGCCATGCACGAGGAAGAGCACCAGGCCCCCGAAATCATCCAGCGCACCGGCGACGCCATGCCGGGTCTGGGCATCGTGGCCGCCGTGCTCGGGGTCGTGATCACCATGGGCAAGCTGACCCAGGGCAAGGAAGTCATCGGTCACTCGGTGGCCGCCGCCCTCGTCGGAACGTTCCTCGGCATCCTGGCGTCCTACGGTTTCATGCAGCCGCTCGCCGCCAAGATGACCACCAACAACAACGAGGCCGGAAAGTACCTGCAGGTCATCAAGGCGGCCATCCTGGCCTTCGGCAAGAACTGCTCGCCCAAGGTCTGCATCGAGTTCGCGCGCCGGACCATTCCGCCCGTGGCTCGCCCCGACTTCGAGACGGTCGACAAGGCCACGCAGAACGTCGGCAAGGCCGCCGCGTGACGGTGAACTGAATGGCCGGAAACAACAACCAGCAGCCCATCATCATCAAGAAGATCCAGGCCGGTCATGCCGGAGGGCACGGCGGTGCCTGGAAGGTGGCCTACGCCGACTTCGTGACCGCGATGATGTGCTTCTTCCTGGTCATGTGGCTGATGGGCGCCGACGAGGCCACCAAGGCCGCCATCGTGGACTACTTCAACAACCCGACCTCGGCCTGGCGCAAGGACCTCAGTTCTCCCGAAACCATGCCGCTGGGCGACCGGACCGGCGCCGGCGAGAACCTGCTCAAGGGCTCCGACGGCGCAACCCCCGAGGACCTGGTGCAGAGGCCCCAGCGCCCTTACGCCACGCCCGAAGGCGAAACCGAGAAGGTCGCCTCCATCCTGGACCAGTTCATGGACGAGGATTCGATCGTCCGGCTGGACCAGATCCGGTTCTCGATGCCCGAGGACCTGCTCTTTGCTTCGGGCGAATCCGACCGCTTCGGCACGAAAGCCGATCCGCTGCTCGAAAAGATCGGCAAGCTGGCGCGCAAGTACAAGGGCAAGGTCGAGATCCAGGCCATCCACTCCCCGGGCTCGCCGGCCAGCTATGAATTCCAGATGTCGCGCGCCGTGACCGTGGCCCGCCACCTGGTGGACCACAACTGGGTCCCCGAGGAAAAGGTCTCGGCCATGGTGCTGGAACGCCGCCAGGCTTCGGCCGCCGACGCCTCGGCCCCGCGCAAGCTCGAATTCACGCTGTCGCGGCCCGAGTGACCGGGTTAGGGTAAGCCCCATGCCCGCGGACTCCGCTCCTTCAGCCCAGGACCTGCACGCGCTGCTCAAGTACGAGATGCGGCGAGAAAAAGTGCGCGCGGGCGCCTTCACCCTCGAAATCGAGGCGCTGGACAACCTGAACCGCACCATCGACCAGGTGTTCGAGCTGCTGGCCAAACAGGGCCGCCCCGAACTCCTGGAACGCCTTTGCCCCTACTTCGGGGTCATCTGGCCCTCGGCCCTGGCCCTGGCGCGGTGGCTGGCCGAGATTCCCTCCTCGCAGATGATGGGCCGCACCGTGCTGGAGCTGGGCTGCGGCCTGGCACTGCCCAGCCTGATCGCGGCCCGACGGGGCGCGCAGGCCACGGCCACCGATTTTCACCCCGAAGTGCCCCGCTTCCTTTCGGTCAATCGGCTGCTGAACGGCGCTCCCGTGGAGTATGTCGAAGCGGACTGGCTGAAGGACTCCTGCCCCGAGCTCGAAGGCCGCACCTTCGATCTGGTGGTGGGAAGCGATATCCTCTACGAACGCCATTACGCGGCGCCCGTGGCGCGGGCCTTTGCCCAGTACGGCAAACCCGGCGCGACGTTGCTGCTGGCCGACCCGGGCCGCCCTTACCTGCAGGCCTTCCACGACGAGATGAAGCGGCTGGGCCTGGGCCTCGAAACCCGGATCCTGAAGATCGATGCACCCGAACCCCGGGAAATCTTCCTGCTGGAAGGCAGCCGCTGACTCAGGCCGCCACACGCCCGCGCTCGTTGTAGAGCGTGCTCCGGACCTCGTCGTACATCTCGGGCTCCGTCCAGCTTTCGAGCGTGCCCCAGAACCGCAGCAGCAGGCTCTGCGCCTGGGGTTCAGTCAGCCCATAGCGGTGGATCAGCGCATCCAGGATGCCGAACACGGTGATCGAAAGATCCGGTCCCGCGGGCAGATCCAGCAACTGCTCCCTGAGGTGCGGTGGCACCCGTTCGATGAGGCGAGCCGCGTCCCGGTAATGCAGACGGCGGATGACGCAGGAGAGGACGAACTGAGAGGCAGCGGTTTCCATGAGGTTCCCCTTCTCGCTCCCGGCGATTGCGAGCAACGTGCCAGCCGGTTAGATTGAAGACACCCCATGGTTTCCCGCCGCGCCATTTTCCCACTGCTCATCCTCGGAGCGACACCTCTGTCGGCCCGCGCGGACACGGTCACCCTTCCCTACTCGTCCCGATTCCTGGACTACAACGGCTGGAGTTCAACGGTCCGAGGAGACCTGCGCCATGTCGGAATGGCCGGTGCTTCGGTCGGACTGGCCGACACGTGGTCGGGCAGCATGCAAAATCCGGCAGGCTTGGCCATGACCCTGGACGGCTCGGGCCTGCAGATCAACTCGAACGAGATCCGCGACGGCGACCTGCAGAACGCCCACGAGCCCATCCTGACCGGAAACGTGGGCGCGTTCGCCAACCCCTACCCCTGGGGCTTCAGCCTGGGCTACTGGTCACCTCACTCCGAAAGCGCGCCCTACGTCCTGCCCGCCACTGGGAGGACGGCCCAGACCTCGGTGAGCGTCAAGGAGTTCCGCATGGCTGCGTCCCGCATCCTGCTGGACAACGCCCTTTCGGTAGGTGCTTCGCTGAGCGTCGCGCAGGCCCGCAAGGAGCTGCGCTTCGACACCGACCCGTCGCGCTCCATCAACGACTCGAGCTTCGGCGTGGGCCTGACCTTGGGCGCCCAATGGCAGTTCCAGCACCGGATCATCGTGGGGGCAAGCTGGTCACCGCCGGTTTCGTATGGCGCTTCGCCCGACACGTCGACGGCCACGCCCGACCTTCCCGGCTTTTTCCGCACCATCCGGCAGCCTTCCATCCTGGGACTGGGCGCCGGCATCATTCCGAGCCGCAACTTCAAGGCGGGAGCCAGCCTGCAGTTCATCGGCACGACCCAGAACACGGCCCTGCTCTCGAACCAGACACGCCTCATCGGCGAAGGCTGGACGGCCCAGCCCCACGTCGGGGCCTTTTACCGGGTCATCGATACGCCCCAGCTGGAAGTGAATGTGTCGGCCGGCAGCTACCTGGAAAACACGCGCATCCAGGACACCCCTTCGCGCCTGCACGGCACGCTGGGGCTGGAAGTCAATCCGTGGATCGTCAACGTGG
>CANFHS010000059.1 GCA_947446835.1 Bacteriovoracaceae bacterium | reverse complement strand
GGCGCTTCAGCGCCTCGGGCCCCTGCAGCAGGTCGGAGCCCTGGGTGCGGCGACCCAGGGTCACCACGGGGGCCACCTCCGAAACCAGCAGCGCCCCGGGCTCTCCCCGGCGCGCGCGCGCGGCCACCTCGCGCTGGCGTTGATCCAGCAGGGCGTAGGTCCAGGGAGCCTGGGCGGAATGTCGACGGAGTTCGGTCACCACGAGGGCAGGACCATGACCCGGCGCCTGCCTCCAGGTCAAGACGGGCTTGAAGGCGCCCTGACGGACACCTGACCAACGCCTGACAGCCATTCATCTACAAATGGACGATAACCAAGGAGTGACGTACCTGGCGGACTTCCACCTTCACTCCAGCTTCAGTGACGGCAAGTTGCCCATCCCGGACCTGGTCGACCTGTTCGGGAAGCAAGGGTTTGGCGCCATCGCCATCACCGATCATTTCTGCGAGGAGTCGGGCGTCATGGGTCGCGCCGCCCACTACCTGGGCAAGACCCTGACCCACGAAACGCTGCCTGCCTACTTCGAGCTCCTGAAGTCCGAAGCCGAGCGCGCCTGGGACCGCTACCGCATGGTGGTCCTTCCCGGCATCGAGATCACCCGCAATTCGCTCCTGGATCACCGCTCCGCCCACATCCTGGGCATCGGGGTCAGCGCCGCGGTCTCGCCCGAGCAGGACCCCCTGCAGGTGGCCCGCGACCTCCGCGCCCAGGGCGCCCTGGCCATCGCGGCCCATCCGGTGTGGACCCGCAAGATCGAGAAGCAGACGTTCCACCTCTGGGACCGGCGCGAGGAGCTCAGGACCGAGTTTGACGCCTGGGAAGTGGCCTCGGGGCCCCACCTGTTTCCCGAAGTCGAACGCAGCCGCCTTCCCAAGATCGCCAGCAGCGACCTGCATCGCCCCTCCCAGCTGAGCTCGTGGAAGACGGTCCTGGATTGCGAACGCCACCCCGAAGCCATCCTTCGGGCGGTCCGCAAGCAGCAGGTGGACTTCCGCTTTTACGAAGCGCCCGTCGCCGCGACCCGGCCCGAACCCGCGCTTCCGCCCAAGCTGCAGCTGCAGTGGACCGGCTGACGCGCACCCGGTCCAGCCTCGCCGCCCCCGGTAGGACTCAGTACAACCGGACCAGGTCGCCTTCCTGGAAGTTGCCACCAGTGTGCAGCTCGGCCACGGCCCCGTCGGTGCCGATGAAGTCGCGCACTTCGAGCGTGCCCTTCAGCTGTCCCTGGGTGCGACCCAGGTACGCGGTGCTGGCCGGATCGTAGATGTCCTCGCCCTGGGTCAGCACCTTGAGGATGTCGCCCGGAACCAGGCCCGACTGGCGGCCCGCGTTCACGTAAACCTTGCTGCCCACGATCTTGGCGATGTGGCCCTGCCAGGTCATTTTTTCGACCGAGCGGATGACGTCCGACACCAGGTTCACCGAAGTGTTCCGCACGGCCATCCGGGCCAGCTCGGAGCGGTACTCGGGGCTGGTCAGGTTCTGGTCCTCGAAGGCCACGAGCGAATTGGTGGCAGCTTCGCCCGAGCGGCCCACGGCCATGATCTCGCGGCCACCGCTCACGTCAAACAGCTTGATCTCCACATCCACGGCAGCCAGGCTCTGCTTCTGGCGGAACAGGCCCACCTCGTCGCCGCGCTGGCGGAAGGCGATCTTGGTGATGCGCCCGATGATGAGCACCGAAACGCCCAGCCGACGGCCCTCGCGGATCAGCTGCGCCACCTTGACCTGGTCACCCTGCACAAAGTCCTGGGTCGAAAACTCGGTCTTGAGATCGGTGGGCAGGATCATGCGCTGGGTGGCAAAGAGCCCGCGCCGCAGCTCATCGGCCGCGAAGGCGCCGATGGTGTCGTTCTTGACCGGAGTATCGTTCCAGAAGTCGAAAACCAGGACCCGCTTGCGCGGCTGCCCCATCGACTCGACCCGCTGGGTGGGCGTCTTGCCGGGCGTGCGGCTGTAGTAGCTGTTGGCGTCGTCCTGGGTCAGACCCTGGTCCTTGCGGAACGAGTCGGAGCGCTGGCAGGCGCCAAGCAGCCCCAGGGCCACCAGGGCCCAAACGATCGGGGTAAGGCCGGATTTCCGGGTCATGGTCCCTCCACCTTCACGGTCACTTCGTTGCCTGCCACCGGAGCCACCGCGGCCTGGATGTCGCCCGCCGGTTTCTGCGTGAGCACGGCGAACTCCACCCGCCCCCGCGAAAACTGCCGCTCCTGGATCGTGCCGAGCGCGCCGACTGCCGCCTGGATGCGGCCGCGCAGCTCGCGGAACTGGGCGAAGTCGCGCACACCGGTCAGGATGAGCTTCAGCTCGCGGCCTTCCGAACCCTGGTCCTTGGTGGCGCGGGCCTCCAGCACGCGGCCGCCGAAGTCGGTCACCGCGTCGCTCATGAGGCGCTCGGCCGCCTGCAGGATCGAGTCATTCTCGAGGATCTCGAGATTTCCTTCATGCTTCCACTCGCCCTTTCCGGGGCGCGAAAAGTGGAACACACGGATCTGGTAGTGCTTCTCGTCGGCGTGCGCGCTGTCCAGGTCCACGGGAGCCAGCTGCCACTGCACGATCAGGGAACCGGCATAGCCCTTCTTGCGGGCCTGCTCGGACAGCCTTTCGTTCTGCGCGGCCCCCGTCAGCTTGCCCTCGCCCAGGGCATCGGATTCCAGGAAAAGGGGCTGGAATCCGCGGCGTTCCAGCCGGGCCTTGATGACCTTCCTGATGGGCAGCAGTGCCTCCTGGCACTTGGCTTCGTCTTTTTCGAGCGACAGGAACACCAGCACCTTGAGCGCGTCGCCCTTGGCCTCACCGGGACCCCAGGCCAGGTACGACCGCATGCCCTGCACGTCGATGTCGGCCACCACGCCCGAGCCACCGGGACGGTAATCGCGGACGAAGCGCGGGTACTGCGGCAGAAGCTCCTCGTTGAAGACCTTTTCCTGCCAATCGGCCAGGGCACCCAGCTTGGAAAGCTGCGCCACCAGTTCGGCCTTGAGCAGATCCGACAGATCGCGCTTGGGTGAGGACGCCTGCGTGGCGCGAGGAGCTGCGATTGCGGCACACGGAACCTGGAGGGCCCAAGCGGCGAGCGCGAGGAGCAAGGCTTTCTGCATGGGTAGAGTGTATCACCACGATCCGACAGGTAAAACGCCCGTGAGCACCGGGTGGTGTCAATTTCCTGCCAGACGGCAGGCCGCTCAGCTCAGCTGCACGACATCCCGGCCGAAGATCTTCTTCACCGCTTCCACCATCTGGGGCGTGGCGGCCACGCCGACGGTCCGGGGCAGGTCCAGCCGGGTGCGGAACTTCTTGTCCACGAACTGGATGCGCACCGGGCACTTGCCCCGGTGCTCGATGAAGCTCTTCTTCAGCTCCCGCAGCTGCGAGCTGCTGGTGGCCGACGGATCGATCTTCAGCACGATCTGCTGGACGCGGTTGCGATGGGCCTCGGCCACCCACTCCAGGCTCTTGACCAGGATCTTGGGGGCTTCCTCGCCCACCTCGATGTCACCCACCACGAGCAGGGGCTCGGCCTCGGCCGCGGCCCTGCGGAGCATGTCCTGGCAGTTCTGGTAGGCCTCGGGGAAGAACACCACCTCGACCCGGCCCAGCAGGTCTTCGACCTGTCCGAAAGCCATGCGCGAGCCCTTCTTGGTCATCACTTCGCGCATCTCGCCGATCAGGCCGCCCAGCCGCACCTCGGTCTTGGGCGCGCGCTGGCGGGCCATCCAGCTGTTGCCGGCATCCTGGCCCCCGAAACCCGCATCGGCGGAACTCGCCGCGGCCGCGCGTTTCTTGGCTTCGGCTTCAGCCTTCTGCTGCGCCCAGCTCTTGATCTTCTCGGTGGACCACCCCAGCCACTCCTCGCAGATCTTCTGCCAGGTATCGAGCGGGTGGCCGGACACGTAGAAGCCCACCACCTTCTTCTCCTCGATCAGCTTCTTGGAGCGCGGCCAGTCCTCCTCCTGCTTGAAGACCTGGGCCATGGGGATGGCAGGCTTGACCTCGTCGGCGGTGAACGTGTCGAACAGCGAGTTCTGCCCCAGCTCGCGTTCTTCCTGCTCGTCGCCCGCGTATTTCAGGAGCGTTTCAAGCGAAGCGAACAGCGACGCGCGGTTCACCTCGGCAATCGTGTCAAACGCCCCGGCCAGGGTCAGCGACTCCAGCACCTTCTTGTTGGCCTTGCGGGTCGGCACCCGCGTGCAGAAATCCAGGGCGTTGCGGAACGGCCCGGCCTGGCGCCCTTCGATGATGGCGTCCACGGCGCTGCCGCCCACGCCCTTGATGGCCTCGAGCCCGAAACGGATGCCCTTCCGGGTCACGCCGTCCTGGGTCACCTTCTCGACGCTGAACCGGCGCTGCGAGTGGTTCACGTCGGGCGCCAGGATCGGGATGTCGTGCGCCTTGGCATCGGCGATGTACTTGGTGATCTTGTCGGTGTTGTCCATTTCGGTCGTCATCAACGCCGCCATGAACTCTTCCGGGTAATGCGCCTTCAGGTACGCGGTCTGGTAGGTGACCACGCCGTAGGCGGCCGAGTGCGACTTGTTGAAGCCGTACTCGGCGAACTTGGCCATCAGGTCGAAGATCAGCTCGGCCTTGGCGGGATCGAGGCTGTTGGCTACCGCGCCCTTCACGAACAGCTCGCGCTGCGCGGCCATTTCCTCGGGCTTCTTCTTGCCCATGGCGCGGCGGAGCAGGTCGGCCTGGCCCAGCGAGTAGCCCGCCAGCTCGCGGGCCACCTGCATGACCTGCTCCTGGTACAGCATCACGCCGTAGGTTTCCTTCAGGATCTTCTCGAGCTGCGGCACCTCGTACACCACGGGCTTGCGGCCGTGCTTGCACTCCACGTAGGTGTCCACCATGCCCGAGCCCAGGGGACCCGGGCGGTACAGCGCGGCGATGGCCGTCAGGTCATCGATGTGCTTGGGCACCATGCGCATGCACAGGTCCTTCATGCCCGAGCTTTCGACCTGGAACACGCCGTCGGTGTCGCCCGAGGCGATCAGCGCGAACACCTTCTGGTCGTCGTAGCGGATCTTCTCGATGGCGAAGCCCGCCTCGACGCTGCCCGGCTCGGCCGCGGCGCGGATCAGCTTCACCGCGTAGTCGATGACGGTCAGGGTCTTCAGGCCCAGGAAGTCGTACTTCACGAGGCCGATCTTTTCGGCCGAATCCTTGTCGTACTGGCAGACGACGTCGCCGTCCTTGCCCGAGTAAAGGGGCGACCAGGTCACCACCGGCTCCTCGGTGATGATCACGCCAGCCGCGTGGATGCCGGCGTTGCGGTACAGGCCTTCGAGCTTGAGCGCGTACTCCATGACCTTCTGGGTCTTGGGCTCCTGCTCCATCTTTTCGCGGAGCCGGGGCTCCTTCTCGATGGCCTCGGGCAGCGTGATTCCCAGCTCCTCGGGAATGAGCTTGGTGATGGCGTCCGAATCGGCGAACGAGAGCCCCAGCACGCGGGCCACGTCCTTCACGGCGGCGCGGGCCTGCAGCTTGCCGAAGGTGATGATCTGGCAGACGTTGGCCTTGCCGTACTTGCGTTCCACGTACTCGATGACTTCGCCGCGCCGGTCCTGGCAGAAGTCGACGTCGAAGTCGGGCATGGAAATGCGTTCAGGATTGATGAACCGCTCGAAGAGCAGGCCGAACTGGATCGGGTCCAGGTCGGTGATCTTCAGGCACCAGGCCACCAGCGAACCCGCGCCCGAACCGCGGCCCGGGCCCACGGGAATATCGTTGGCCTTGGCCCACTTGATGAAGTCCGACACGATCAGGAAGTAGCCCGAAAAACCGGTCTTCTCGATCATCCGGAGCTCGCCATCGAGGCGTTCCCAGTATTCCGGCTCCTTCTGGGCCCAGTCGGCGGCCGCGCGCTTTTCGGCAAAGCCCGGCTCCTCGAACCGCTCGCGCAGGCCCTGCTGCGACTGCTCGCGGAAGTAGGCGATCAGGTCGAACTCGGCGTCCTTCGACACGCCCTCCGGGCGGAAGTTCGGCAGCCGGTACACGGTGCGGCCCTTCTCGTCGTTGAAGGGGAACTTGACGTCGCACTTGTCGGCGATCCGGAGGGTCTCGTCGCAGACACCCGGGAAGCGCTCGAAGATCTCGCGCATCCGCTCGGGCGAGCGGAAGTGGAACTCGCTGGGCACGAGGCTCTTGGGGCGGTCAAAATCCAGGTTCCTGCCCTGCTCGATGCACAGGAGCACCTCGTGCGCCTCGGCGTCCTTGGGATCCAGGTAATGGGCATTGGCCGTGGCCACGCACGCCACGCCATGCTTCTGGCCCAGCTGGAAAAGCTGCTCATTGACGGCCGCCTGCTCGGGCAGCCCGGTCTCCAGGAGCTCCAGGTAGAAGTCCTCGCCAAAGCGCTTCTTGAACCAGAGCAGCGAATCGGTGGCGCCCTTTTCGTCGCCCGTCAGCAGCTTGTAGGGAATCTCACCGCGCAGGCAGCCCGAGAGCACCATCAGCCCGTCGCCGTGCTGGTCGAGCAGGTCCTTTTCGACCATGAAGCGCGGCGTGGAGGCCTGGCCTTTCTGCGGCGGAGGCGCGTCCAGGTAGCCGCGGGTCAAGATCTGGCACAGGTTCTGGTAGCCCTGGAAGTTGCGGCAAAGCAGCACCAGGCGATGCACCTTGGGCCCCGAGGCCACGCCACCGCCGGCCATCTGGGCCACGGCATTGCGGCCGGCCGGAGCGTAAAACACCTCGCAGCCGATGATCGGTTTGACCTTGGCCTTCTTGGCGGCGTTGGTGAACTCGATCGCCCCGAACAGGTTGTTCGTGTCGGTGATGGCCACGGCAGGCATGCCCATCGCGGTGACCTTTTCGAACAGGTCGTCCAGACGGATGGCGCCTTCCAGGAGGCTGAACTGGGTGTGGACCCGCAGGTGCACGAATGACATTCGACGCACATTAGCCAAGGCGTCGGGCCGAGGCTAGTCCGGAAAACGGTTTCGCGAAGGACCTCAGTGGACCGCTAGATGCGGCGCGTAAAGAACTCCGAAGAACCGGGATTTTCCCCAAGCTTTTCCGGCATCGAAAACCGAAAGGGTCTGTCCTGGAAGCGGCAGAGGCTCCGACTCGGGCAAGTACACCCAAACCTGCTTCCGCTGACCCACTGCTTCAACCGCAACCCGGTTCATTCCGAGGAAGTAACCGAACAGGCCCCGGTCCAGGCCCTCCCGCCGGGACACCCGGCCCGAGAAAGTGGGCTGCCCTTGCCGGACCTGCCGGCGGACCCGGCCGTAAAAGGCGCCCGCGTACTGCAGGAACCCGCCCAGCATCAGGAAGAAGGCCAAAAACGGCAGACTGGCTACGCCGGCCATGATCCAGGCCTTGGACCAAAGCCCCTGGCAGCGCTCGCGCTGCAGGTCGTTAACTTCGGTCCCTTTGAGGCAAACCTGGGGGAAGCTCTGGAAAAAGGCCTGCGTGCGTTCGAAGTGCCCGGCGTCCGGCGACACCACCACCACGGGGGCCGCGTCGGGCGCCAAGGAAACCGCCGAGGGAACCCGGCCCAGTCCTTCCGCCTCCAGCTGCCGCGAAACGGAATCCATGACCGGCATGGCCAGGACAAACACAAAAGTCGCCAAAGGAAACACCCGGACCGCGATTCGGGAACGCGAGGGTGGATTAAAACGGGAATTTCCCATCGTCCTGCCTTTCGGATTCCTGCCTTCTATGCCTGAGCAGCCTCTTCAAGTTTTGCGGCAAAGAATCCAAAATGCAAGAAAATGAAGCGTTCAGCCCCGCTCCCGGAGCAGCTCAAAGGCCTCGGCGGCCCGGAACCCCGAGGTCGATCCGCGGTACTGGGCCAGGGCCAGGATGGCTTCCCGGCTTCTCGGGAATGGAAATTCCCCCATTTCCGACCCGTAAACTTCCATCACCTGCAGCTTCTGCTCCAGGTGCTTCGAAACATCCACGAAGACATTCGGTTGGAATTCCTTTCCGGTCCCCAACCCGAACCCGGTCTCCGACAAGGTCTCGTACGCAAGCACCCGCTTGACGAACGGGTACCTGAACCACTTGGTGCAGCTCACCACGGCATCAAACACGTTCCGATGGTCCGTATGGACGTCTCCCTCATGGGGCAGGAAGATCTCGTCCGGGCAGAAGTCCTTCAGGACCTCCGAAATCTTTCCGACCAGCTCACCCACCGGCACGGCGTCCAGCTTGGCCGCGGGAAACCCCAGCTCATAGACCCGGTCAAAGCCGTAAAGCTTCGAGACCTTCGCGATCTCACCTTTCCGGGCGGCGACCCGGGCTTCCGGCCAACCGCCGGCTTCCGAAATTCCGGTGACAATCAGCCAGGCCGTTTCCCCGCCTTCGGCTTTCCGGCGCAGCAGGGTTCCGCCGACACCGAGGGTTTCGTCATCGGGATGGGGGGCTACAACCAGGGTCTTCATCAGCATCCGCTCCAGGCCAGAGGTTCAATAGACATCGGAATCGCCCATCTGGAGGTACCAGTTCTCGAAACGGGTCCAGCCCTCGGGGGCCAGACCATCCACCAGCTCCCTCGCCCCGAAATAGGTGATCGGCGCCGAGTTCTTGAACCCCATCCGCTCCAGGACGGGATGGATCCAGTGGCGCAGCGGCGCCCAGCATTCGAACCGGGCCATGCCCGCCTCGGCATACCCGTGGACGACATGGGAAAGCAGGAGCTGGGCTTCGGCTCCGGAAGCGCACTGGATGTCCACCAGATCGATTCCGGCTCCATGCCTCTTGGTGACCACGAAGGAGGAAACCCGACCGTCCTTCAAGAGCACGAAATTCTCGTAGCGGTTGACCGGATTCCTGGCGTAGCGCCACTGCAGGTAACTCCTGGATTTCTGGACCCGGATCAGGCGGTCCTGGGGAGCCTCGTCGTAGTCCAGCCGGAACCCGTCGTCCCGGACCACCCGGTCGCTGGGCTGGAAGGCGCCAGTCGCGCCTCCGCCCAGCGAAAGCACCAGCGTGGGGATTTCGTAGATGTCCTTCCAACCCAGCTTCGAAACGAAGGTCAAATGGCTGTTGGCGTTCGGAAAACCCCAGACCAGGCCCACCCGTTGCCCGGACAGGTCCGAATAAAGCTCGGACGCCAGGGCCTGGAAGAGCCCGCGCCCCCGCGCTGCGGGATGGGTCATGGTGGTCATCGACATGGCCGACTCGAAGACCTGGGACGAGGCCGCGAGCCGGACCGGGAAGGCCGAATAGCTGGCCAGCGTCCCGATTTCCGAAGCCTCGATGGAAAAATGGAACCGCTCCGAGTCATTCAGGAAATAGCGCCAATCCAGGTAATCTTCCCCGATGGGGCGCCCGAAGGACTCCACGAAAAGGGCCCGGATCCCGTCCCTGATCTCTTCCCAGCGCTCCTTGCGGACAATCATCGCGACACCTTCAGGTCGACGAAATCCTTGGTGTTCAGTCCCGGCAATCCGACCGCTTCTTCCAGCGCGTTCACGATCCCGTCGGCCGCGGAGCCGTCGCCGTAGATCATCCGCACCCCTTCAAACCGGAAGGCCAGCGCCGAGTCCACCGCCGCCTGGATGGAACTCACGGTGCCTGCCGCGCGGAACACCGAAGCCGGCGCCTTCCGCACAGCCTGCCTGAGGCCGATATCCACGGTCGGGGTACCCAGGTAGGGCGCCTCGTAGATGCCGCTCGACGAATTGCCGATCACCAGCGAGGCCTGCTTGACCATGGAAAGGTACCGGGCCTGCCCGAGGGAGTCGAACAGGTGGCTCCGGGGATTCCTTTCCACGAACGAGCCGAGGATGCGGTTCACTTCGCGTCCGCCGTTGTCGGCATTCGCCTTCGTGAACACCACGGTGAGGTCCGTCGTGTGGAGCGCGCGCTGGAGCACCTCCAGCAAGGCGCGCAGCTCCTCTTCCCCGCTCCCATCGCCCATGGTCAACGGATGATAGGTGACCAGGAAGTTGTGCCGGCCGAACCGGATTCCCAGCGATTGCGCCAACGCCTCGCGGTCCAGCTGGGGCACGGTCCGGATGTTGTCGACGCAGGTCGAACCGACGCAGAAGACGCGGTCCGGATGTTCGCCCAGCTGAAGGACCCGGTCCCGGGCCTCCTCGTGGGTGACGAAATGGAGCGCAGCCATCTTGGTGAGGCAATGACGGATGAGGTTGTCGTAGGTCCCGCTCCCGACATCGCCCCCCGCGATGTGCGCGATGGGAATCCTGGCGATCATGGCCGCCTGGGCGGCAGCAAAGATCTCGTAGCGGTCGCCCAGGACCAGCACGAGATCAGGGCGCAATTCGCCCAGGGCCTCCGCCACGCCCGCCAGGCAACGCCCCATGGACTGGCTCACCGCGAGCGCGGAATCGGCACCTGAAAGGATCTGGATCTTGCGGTGGATCTCGAAACCATCAGCCTCGATTTCCCGGTAGGTCAGGCCGAACTCCTCGGAAAGGTGGGAGCCGGTGGCGATCAGCTGCAGCTCCAGGTTCCCGGAGCTGCGGATCTTCTGCATCACGCCGCGAAGCAGCCCGTACTCGGCCCGGGAGCCTGTGATGACGCAAACCTTCCGCTTCTGGCGCTGCCTGGTGAGGTCGTTCATTTTCCGCTGTCCCAGTCTAATGGAACCCGATTCCCGTTCCCAGGATTTACGGACGGTTGCCCGTCACTCCCACTCGATGGTCGCGGGCGGCTTGGAGCTGATGTCGTAGACCACCCGGTTCACCCCCCGCACCTCGTTGCAGATGCGGCTCGAAACCCGGGCCAGGAAGGCGTGCTCGAAAGGATACCAGTCGGCGGTCATTCCGTCCGACGACGTCACGGCCCGGAGAGCCAGGACGTGGTCGTGGGTGCGACCATCCCCCTGCACGCCCACGCTCTTCACCGGCAGGAAGACCACAAAGGCCTGCCAGATGCTGGGGTACAGGCCGGCCTTGCGGATCTCCTCGATGAAGATCTCGTCGGCCAGCTTCAGTGTCTCGAGCGCCGGCCGGGTGATGTCGCCGATGACCCGCACCGCCAGCCCCGGACCCGGGAACGGATGCCGCTGCAGGAACTCCTCGGGCACGGCCAGGCGGCGGCCCAGCTCGCGCACCTCGTCCTTGAACAGGTCGCGCAGCGGCTCGATGAGCTGGAAGCGCATGTCCTTGGGCAGCCCGCCCACGTTGTGGTGCGACTTGATGGTGGCCGAGTGCTTGCGACCTCCACCCAGCTCACCGGCCGAACCCGGAGGCGGGCTGGACTCGATGACATCCGGGTAAAGCGTGCCCTGGACGAGGTATTCGGGCATGTGCCCGATCCTGGCGGAAAGGTCCTTGGCCGCCTCATCGAAGATGGCGATGAATTCGCCACCGATGATCTTGCGTTTCTTTTCCGGGTCGGCCACGCCCGCAAGCTTGCCCAGGAAGCGGTCCACTGCGTCCACGCAGATGACCGGCAGGTGCAGCTTTTCCTGGAAGGTCTTCATCACGCGCTCGCGCTCCTGGAAGCGCAACAGGCCGTTGTCGACGAAAACGCAGTGCAGGCGGTCGCCGATGGCCTTGTGCACCAGTGCCGCGGCCACGGCCGAATCCACGCCGCCCGAGAGGGCGCAGATGACGTGCGCGGTAGG
>CANFHS010000058.1 GCA_947446835.1 Bacteriovoracaceae bacterium | reverse complement strand
GATAGGTGCTGGAGTTCTCCAGGGTGGAATTGCTCTGCGTGGCCACAAAGGACGTCCCCAGGCCCAATCCGGCGTATCCGGCGGCATGAAGGCGCCAGGAGGGTCGGGTCATCAGCATGGCCTGAGCTCCCAGCAGCAGCGGCTGGCTCCTCAGCTTGAGCTCAAAGGTCTGGCCCTGATCCACCACCTCGAGGGTCACGGTCTTCTGGATCCGCTCCAGTCGAAAGGCCAAGGCCCAGCTCGGGGAAAGCGAGTAGAGCACTTCCCCGCCCCAGTACACGCCGTTGGACAAGGACTGGGTCGTGTAAGCCGTGTTGAAGTCGGAAAGCTTGAAGGCGTCCAGGCCCCAGTAGCCCCGGAAGGTCCACCTCATGCGGGAAGGGTCCGCCTGCTCAAAGCTCAGCGCCGTGGACTCCACCCACCCCAGACGCCCCTGGGCGGTCCTGACGCGGTAGAACCCCTCGCGGCTGGCCTTGTCCGAAGTGGTGAGCTGGGCGCCGGGCTTCAGGGTTTCCAGCACCACCCCTTGGGCTTGCGGTGTCTGGCGGAGCGCCACCTCGGCCTTCACCGTCGCCGAGCGGTTCGCCCAGGCCGGTGCCGCCGCCAGGAACAGCAAGAGAGGAGCCAGGACCCGCAGGCGCATGGGCACTCAGAGGAATCCGTACGGTTCGGTGGCACCATGGGGAGCGCGACGCTGGTCCTCGCCCCGGGCACTGAACGAGTAGAGGTTCCCGCCCGAGGACATCACGTAAAGGCGACGGGCCGCGGAATCGTAGGCCGGGGCGCCGTAGAAGCCGCTGCCCCATCCCGCGTTGAAGCGGTAAAGCCCTGCGCCGGTCTTCTTGTCGAGCAGATAGAGGTACTGGAAGCTCGAGCCCACCACGAGCTTTCCTTCCGTCATCAGGATCTGCGTGGGAGTGCCTCCGTCCATCGAGAACTTCCACAGGACCTTGGCGTTGGACTTCTGGAGGGCATAGATGGTGCCGTCGCTCGACGGGTAGTAAAGGCGTTCCCCGTCGACCACGACCTGTTTGCTTCCGCCGGCATCGAAGCGCCACAGGATCTCGCCCCCCTGGCGCTTCAGCGCATACAGGGAGCCGTCATAGGAAGGCACGTAAAGCACGCCGTCGCTCAGCACGGGGCGGGCGTCGACGTCGGTGAACTTGTTGCCCGAGTGGATCTTGCGCTCCCACTTCAAGGCTCCGTCGGCGACGTTCAGCGAAACCAGGAAGCCGTCGCTCAGCCCCACCAGGACCTCGCCACCATCCACCAACGGGCTCGAAGCCGCGCGGGTGGTCGCCGCTCCGCTGGGGCGCCGGCGGTAGTGCCACAACCATTTGCCGGTGCCGGCATCAAAGGCGTACACGGTGTCGTCCGCGGTGGTCACGAACAGGCGCCCCCCCTCGACGACCGGACGGGACACCGCCGGATTGTGCAGGTCATACCGCCAGTTCACGCGACCGTTCTCGGCATTGACCGAGTAGAGGAAGCCGTCGCCGCCGCCGAAGTACAGGGTTCCGCGATCCAGGGCCACCTCGCTCAGGACCCCGCCCGGGATGGGCAGGCTCCAGCGGGACTGCTGAAGCGTGGGATAAAGGGAAGTCAGTCCACCCGCGCGGCTGCCATAGATCAGCGTGTTCTCGTGGACCAGGGGATTGGCCACTTCAAAGCCATGGTCCCCGGCCTCAGTCAGCGTCGACGTGGGAATCGTCCACTGGCGGACCAGGATGCGGGAGTCCGCGCCCAGATCCCGGTTGATGTTCTTTCCGGCACAACCCGCTGCGGCCAATCCGAGCACCGCAGACAGGCCCAATCCAGCCAACGCCCGCATCAAGAATCCCCCCGTGATGATCACTGCAACTGCAATTTGGACTGCTCGGCCGCCTTGGCAAACTCGCTGCTCGGCAACTCCGAGATGACCCGGTCGTAGGCCTGGCGCGCACGCGCCAGATCCTTGGCGCCTTCGTGCACGCGGGCCACCGAAAGGAGCAGATCACCGCGGAGCCCAGCATGGTCCTTGGGAGCGGCCGCGAGAGCCGCCTCAAAGGCCGCCAGGGCTTCCGGGGCTTTGCCCAGGGCCTCGTGGGCATACCCGAGCGACGACAGCGCGGAGGCCTTTTCGATCGCGTCTGGAGCGGTCTTGCCGGCGTCCTCGAAGAGCGGCACGGCCTTGGCGGCCTCGCCGTGATTCAGGTAGAGACCGCCCAGGAGCAGGCGCGCTTCAAAACCCGGACGGGTATCGCCCAGCTGGGCAATCAGGTCCCGGTAACCCTTCACGGTCGCCGACAGCTTGGCATCCACGTCAAACTTGAGCGAATCGACCGAAGGCTTCTGCGGGGCTTCAGCCGCTTTCTTGGCAGCGCCTTCTTTCCCGGTGCTCGCCGGGGCCGGGGTGGCAGGAGCCAGCGCTGCCAGCTCCTGCTGCTCGATCTTGTGCACCTGGAACAGGGTCTCACCGGCCTTCGCGGCCTTGGCGTCGCGGCGGTTCGACACGAATCCGGCGATCGCTGCGATGGCCAGCACGGTCCCCAGACCTGCCACCCAGAGCCTCGATTGCCGACTCATCGATCCAGCGGCGTTCCGGGCCTGCGTCACGAAACCGTCCGGACGTTTCAGGGCCTTCTTGTCGAGATGCGGGAAGGATTCCGAAAAGGAGGTGGACATGCCTTGGATGTAGAAGAGTCCTCCAGGGTTGTCAAAAGGAAAGCCGGCAGTTACCCTTGGAAAAGATGAAACTTTTTAGCCGTTTCGCGTGGCTTGCTCCGGTCCTGCTGATGCTGCCCGCCGCCGCGCAGGCGCGGGATCTCCAAGGCCGTCTGGGCCTGGGCTACAACTCGGAATTCGCCAACATGCGGGTGAGTGACGGGGCCCCTGCCGTCAGCGTCAAGTACGCCTTCACCCGCGACGTGGGGGCCGAGGCCATCCTGGGTCTTTCCACCGCAAGCCCCTCGAACTCGGCGACCGGGGTCAAGTTCTTCAAGAACCTCTTCCTCGAGACGGACCTCAACTTCTACTTCATGCTGGGTGCCGGCGTGGTCTCGGGCAACTCGCACACGGGTGCCGAGTTCCTGGGCGGCTTCGGGGCCGAGTTCTTCATCCCGGGCGTCCAGAGCCTGGGCTTCTCGATGGAAACCGGCGCCACGTTCGACAACCTGAGCGGAAGCTACGGCCTCCGCACCCTGGGCTTGAGCTTCCTGAATGCGGGAATGCACTTCTACTTCTGATTCCAGTCGTCGGGGTGGACGCGGCTCACGGCTCGCGGCGCTCGGGGCGCTCGCGCTGCTCCTGCAGACCCATTCGGCACTGGCCAATGACCGCGCCTCCAGTGACCGCAGCCAGCAGCCCGAAGAGGAAGACTACACGAGCACGCCGTTCACCGAGTACGGCGAGTTCAACGAGGAGACCCAGGAAGCCGAGGACATGAAGTTCTACCAGAGCGCCCGGCTCTTCGCCGTCCAGCTGGGCCTGGGCATGTCGGGGGCCACGGGCAACCGCGGAAGGCTCTGGGAAGGCGGCTTCCCGATGATCGACTTCCGCACCGTCTACTGGTTCACCTTCAACTTCGCGCTGGACCTGGACCTGACGAGCATGAAGCACGGCTACTCGGTGCCCGAACTGGGCGGCCACACGGACGTGAGCCTGCTCGTGCTGGGCGCGAACCTCAGGTACTACCTGGACACCCGCGACGCCTCGGCGCCCATCGCTTTTGCCAATCCCTTCCTGCAGCTCGGCATCGGCTCCTACACACTGACCCAGACCACCCCGTCCGAGAACACCACCGACCGCGACACCAGCTTCGGAATTTCGGCAGGAGCCGGCCTGGAGTTCGCCATCAAGCCCAAGTCCACCTACCTGTCGGTGGACGCGCGCATCCACTCGGTCACGTTCAACGACACCCATTCCACCAGCTACAATGTGGCCGGTGCCGGGTACCTGCCTGACCTGACCGGCCTGTTCTACACCTTCGGCGCGAACCTCATGTTCACTTGGTGATCACGCCGCGCTTCTTGCGGTCTTCGCCCCGGCGGGTCTTGGACATGGACTTCCGGGCCTTGCGCGGATCCGCCTTGCGGTCGCTGCCGCCCTTGACGAAAAGCACGCGCACGGGGCTTCCCATGAAACCCCATTTTTCGCGGATGCCGTTGCTCAGGTGCCGACGCAGGCTGAAGTGCACCCGTTCCGGATCGCTGACGTGCATGACAAAGGTGGGCGGATACCGGCCCGACTGGTGGGCCAGGTAGAATTTGGCATTCATCGGATTATGGATGGTCGAGGCCTTGCGGACCCATTCGGTCAGCTCGTGCGTGCCCACCTTGACCCGCCGCTGCTGGAGGATCTCCAGGACCAGATCGCCCAGGTCATCCAGACCCCGGCGCTCCTTGGCGCTCACGAACAGGATCGGCGCGTAGCGCAGGAACGCCATCTCCTTGCGGATGATCTCGGCGGCCTCTTCGCGCCCGAAACCCTTCTTGCCGCGCTGGGTATCCCACTTGTTCACGACCAGGATGACCCCGCAGCCCACCTCTTCGATGAGGCCACCGATCTTCTCGTCCTGGTCCGTGATGCCGCCTTCGCCGTCCAGCAGCAGGACCGCGAGGTCGCAGCGTTCAAGCGCCTTGCGGGTCTGCACGACCGAAAGCACCTCGACCCCGCGCTCGGTCTTGCTCTTGCGGCGGATGCCCGCCGTGTCGATCAGGACAAAAGGGTTGCCACCGATATCGGCCTCGGAGTCGACCGAGTCGACCGTCGTGCCGGCAATGGGGCTTGCGATCATGCGCTCTTCGCCCAGCAGGGCGTTAACCAGGGTGCTTTTGCCCACGTTCGGACGACCCACGATGGCGATCCTGGGAATCCGGTCCGGATCCACCACTTCGGGCTCCTCGAATTCCGGTGCGTCCAGCTCCTCATCGCGCTCTTCTTCGGAATGTTCTTCTTCGGACTGTTCCTCGTGGTCTTCTTCAGCCTGGGGCTCGGCTTCGGCCTCGTCCTCGGGTCCGGAGATCTCGAAGCCACGCTCCAGGAGCGCGGTCGCCACGTGCTCCTGCAGGTCATCGATGCCCCGCCCGTGCTCGGCGCTGACAGCCAGGATGGGATCCAGGCCCGAAGCGTACAGCTCGCCCACCCGGTCCTCGTGCCGATGATCATCCACCTTGTTGGCCACCCCGATCACGACCTTGTCGCGCGAATCGAGCAGGCCAGAAACCTTGAGCTTCCGCAGCACTTCGCGGTCCAAAGGCGTCAGCCCCGACTGCGAATCCAGCAGCACCAGCACCACGTCGGCTTCCGAAAGCCCGAGCTGCACCTGGCGCTCGATCTCGGCCGCCCAGCGATCGCCACCGAGGCCGCCGGTGTCCACGAGCTCGATGCTCATCTTCTTGCCCAGGACGGTCCACTGGGCCGGCTCCAGGAGGCGGTCCCGGGTCACGCCCGGTTCGTCGTGCACCAGGGCGCGACGACGCCCCAGCAGGCGGTTGAACAGCGTGCTCTTGCCCACGTTGGGCCGGCCGACAATGACAAGCCTGGGAATTCTCGTGATGGACATCAGGAGTTCCTCTCACGGGTCGCGGGAAGATTGTAGCCCAGACGCTTGAGCGCCTCGGCGTCGCGGCTCCAGTCCTTCAGCAGCTTGACCTTGAGCCCCAGGAACACCTGCTGACCCAGGAAGGCCTCGACTTCCTTGCGGGCTGCCTGGCCGATGGCCTTGATCTTGGAACCGGCCTTGCCCACAACCATGCCCTTCTGGCTCTCGCGCTCCACATGGATGATCGCCTCGATGCGCGGCAGCTTCGGGTCCTCCTCGAAGCGCTCGATCTCGACGGCGCAGCAGTAGGGAACTTCCTCGCCCAGCTGCAGCAGCAGCTGCTCGCGGATCTTTTCGGCCACGAAGTAGCGGACCGGACGGTCCGAAAGCTGCTCGGGGTCGGGATAGTGGACGGGGCCTTCGGGCATCGCCTCCCAGGTGGCGGCCAGGAGCTCGGCCAGGCCGCGGCCCTTGAGCGCGGAAACCTGGAACTGCTGGCGGAAGTCGATTCCCATTTCCTTGGCCTTGGCGGGAATCTCTTCCATCAGCGTGCGCGGCTTGACGTACTTGAGGTCGGTCTTGTTCCACAGCAGGTAAACCGGCACGCCGGAGGCTTCCTTCAGGATTTCCAGCACCGCCTGTTCGGCCTTCATCACGGACGAAGGGTCGACCAGGTACCAGATCGCCGAAACCCCGGCGAGCGCCTCGCGGACCTCGCTCATCATGAAGGCGTTGATCCCGCCCTCCTTGGCGTTGTGGATGCCCGGAGTGTCCACGAACACGATCTGCCCCTGCTTCCCGGTCAGGATGCCCAGCACGCGCTCGCGGGTGGTCTGCGCCTTGGGCGTGACGATCGAGATCTTGGAACCGAGAATCCGGTTCATCAGGGTGCTTTTGCCGGCGTTGGGGCGCCCGGCGATGACGACAAAGCCCGATTTGGACATGAAAAAATCCTTCAGTTGGGAGGCGGGACAGCCTGGATCGCGGCACGGGCCGCGTTCTGCTCGGCTTCCTTCTTGGACAGGCCGGTGGCGATGCCCAGGATCTTGCCGTTGATGCGGACTTCGACCTCGAAGACCTTGGCGTGATCCGGGCCGTGAGTCTGGATCAGATGGTAACTGGGAGTGACCTTCCACTTGGCCTGGATGATCTCCTGCAGCTGGGTCTTGTGGTCCTGGAAGGCCATCAGGTCGCTGCCGGCCGAGAAGAGCGGGGCGAACAGGTGACGGACCACGGGGTAGACGGCGTTGAATCCGCCATCCAGGTAGATCGACGCGATGAGGGCTTCGAACGTGCTGGAAAGGATCGAGGGCTTCAGGTTTCCGCCCGTCCGGGACTCGCCCTTGCCGAGGCGGACCACATCCTGGAGCTGCAGGTTCTTGGCGACTTCGGTGAGCGTCTTTTCATTCACCACGGCAGCCCGCATCTTGGAGAGCTGGCCTTCGTGCGCTTCGGGAAACGTTTCGAGCAGGATGTCCGAGACCACCACATCGAGGATGGCGTCACCCAGGAACTCCAGCCGCTCGTTGTCGCGCAGCGCGAGAGGCTTTTCGTTCAGGAACTCGTGGCCATAGGACGTGTGCGTCAGGGACTGGAGGAGAATTCCTCGGTCACCGAAGCGGTATCCTAGCCGGTCCTGTAGTCTCTCCAGATTCATTCACCCATCCTGCGCGTTCACAAATGCTGCAAATCAGAGCACTTTCTCCAATATCTGCCGTGTTTTGTCAACAATTGAGACGCATCGCACAAACTAATGCGCCGCGTCCCAGAAAATGACAAAATCCTCAACGGGTTCAAGGACTTTCGCGTTTGCAAGCGGGCCGCCTTTCCACTAAGACCAAGGACAGTGGCTCGCATCTTGACCCTCATCGCCTGGACCCTCCTGGGAGCCATGCTGTTCGGCTCGGAGGCGCCCGCACGTGCCGCCCGTCGTGAGCCCGGAGAAGTCCGGCTGACTCTCCTGCACACCAACGACCTGCACTCCCAGTACCGTCCCGGGCGCGATCCGCTGGGCCTGGGGGGCATCTCGCGCCTCAAGACCCTGGTGGCGCGCCTCAGGTCCGAGAACGAAAACACCCTCCTCGTGGACGCAGGCGACTGGTCCGAGGGCTCGGTCTACTACACGCTGGGTGCGGGCACCGAGAGCCTGCGCATGATGGAAGCCCTGGGCTACGACGTGGCCCTGATCGGCAACCACGACTGGCTGAACGGTCCGGACCAGCTTCTCAAGAGCATCGACCAGACGGCGCCATCCCTGGCCTTGATCGGCGGAAACTTCGATCTTTCCGCTTACCCGCGGGCCGACCAGTTCGCGCGGTGGATCCAGCCCTACACGATCCGCGAGTTCCAGGGCCTGAAGGTGGCCTTCATCGGGGTGGCCACCTACGAGTTCGTGTTCGACTCGTTCATGTCGCCGGTGAAGATCCTGGACCCCTATGCCTTCGTGCGCCAGGTCGCCTCGAGGCTGCGCGACCAGGTCGACGTCATCATCGCCATTTCGCACAACAGCGTTTCACTGAACGAGAACCTGCTCAAGGCCGCGCCCGATGTGGATCTGGTGATCGGGGCGCACGACCACCTCAAGCTGACCCGCCCCATTGTCGTGCGGCGCAAGAACGCTGCCGACGGCTGGGTCGTCGAGGCGGGCTGCTGGGGGCGCTACCTGGGCCGCGTGGACCTGACCCTGCGCCCCCGCGACGGGGAATTCCGCACCGGGCGCCCGACCGTCTCGCTGGACCAGTACAGGCTCTACCCCGTGGACGCCTCGCTGACCCAGGACCCCGACATCGAAGCGCGCGTGGCCGGCCTGGAGGGCCTGGTATCGCGGCAACTCGGGCCGGTCTTTGACGACCACGTGGCCGACAACGAGACGCACGTGTTCCGCAAGGGTGCCGAGAACCGCATGGGCAACCTCACCACGGACGCCTTTCTCAAGGTCACGGGCGCGGACTTCGCGCTCGACCAGTCCAACTTCATCTACGGAGAACTCCATCCCGGCGAGCTGCGCTCGGTCGACGTCCTGAACTCCAATCCCGCCATCTACGATCCCCAGTCCGGGCACGCCTGGACGCTCAAGACCTTCGAGATGACCGGCAAGACCTTGCGCTGGCTGCTGAACGTGCTCTTCTCGCACCAGCTCCTGGCGGAGTTCGGGGTGCTGAGCGAATCCGGCATGAGCATCGTCTACGACCCGATGCTGCGCTCCACCCCCAAGCCCGAAGAAGCGCTCCGGCTCCCAGCACCGGACCCCGGCCCGGTCCTGACCTCATCCAGCATCATCCAGGAAGTGAAGATCCAGGGTAAACCGCTCGACCCCGCGCGCTCCTACAAGGTGGCCGCCAGCGGAGGCGTCATGGCCACGCTGAAGTTCCTCGACACGATCCTGCCCAACGCGGTGCCGATCAGCCGGGTCCGCGACACGGGCCTCGAAGGCTGGCGGGTCATGATCGACCACCTCCGCGCCATTTCGCCCGTCACTCCCGACAAGATCCCCACGGGCGTCCGAATCCGCAGCCTTGACCCGGATCTGGCGGTGTTCGCCGAGGACATCCAGGTCAAGGAGCTGTCGCGCACAATGGAAGGCCTCCATGCCCGGGTGCAGGTCTCCGTGCGCAACGTCGGCATGAGCGCGTCTCCCCAGGGCACACGCCTCAGGGTCCTGGGCGACCTGAATGGGCAGGACACATCCCGCGACCCGGCCTACACGGATCTGGTCCAGCCCGACGTGCTGCCCGCGCTGGGCCCGCTGGAACAGGCGCGCTTCGAGCACGACTTGCTGATTCCTTCGGGTGAATCGCTGGGTTCGGTCACCCTGGTCGTGGAGCCGGTGACAAACGAAGTGAACCTGACCAACAACCAGGCGGTCCGCTGGTTGAAGAGCCCGTGAGCGCTCAGGACTCCTTGAGCCAGGTACCCAGGAACGCGCAGTCGCCGGCGTTGGCGTCCACGATCATCGAATCGGGCCGCACCCGGAGCGTGCGATTGGCCAGTGCCGCTGCATCGCCCTCGGCGCGCACCAGCACACGCAGGTAATTGCGGGTGTAGCCTGCCACCCAGTCCATCGAACCATCGGGGCCGCGGACCGGGCTTTCCATCAGCACGTCCTCGAGCACCTGGCCGGTTTCCCGGCAGTGCTCCAGCGCCGCCCGGTGGATGGACTGCAGGCGCGCCAGGCTCAGCTCACGCAGCACCCGGGCGCGCTGGGCGCGGACTTCAGGCGCGACCGTGCCCGGCAGACGCGTCGCCGGAGTTCCCTCGCGCTCGCTGTACGGAAAAACGTGCAGTCTGCTCCAGGGCAGGCGCGCCAGCTGTTCACGCGTCCACTCGAACTCCTCGTCCCCTTCGCCCGGAAAACCCGTGATCACATCCATGCCCACGAATGCGCCACCTGCCGGAGCGGGAAGCCGGGCAATCTTCTCGAGGCAGGCTTCGACATCGGGCGCCGAGTACTTGCGCTTCATGAGACGCAGCACCTTGGCGTGCGGGCTCTGCAGCGAAACATGGAAATGCGGGCAGAACCGGGGCTCGCGCCTCATCAGCGACAAGAGCCCGTCCTCGATCTCGACCGGATCCAGGGAGCTCACACGCAGCCGTTCCAGACGGGTCTCGGCCAGGATCGCCTCGAAAAGCTCGACCAGGGCGGGCTTCCCGCCGTTCCAGTCCACCCCGTAATCGCCGATATTGATGCCCGTGATGACCACTTCACGGACGCCCGCCTCGACCTGCTCACGGACTTGCTCCACCACCTCGGCAATTCCCAGGCTCCGGCTGGGGCCGCGTCCATAGGGGATGATGCAGTAGGTGCAGAACGAATTGCAGCCATCCTGGATCTTCAGGAAAGCGCGCGTACGGTGGGTCTGGGCCGCGCCTTCGGCGGGCTTCTCAAGGGGGTGGAACACGCTTTCCACCGCGGGCCACTCCCGGTCCATCGGATGGCGCGAAACCATCTGGGCATAATTTTCAGCCACTCCCAGCACGCGTGGGGCCTCGGCCTGCGCAGGCTGGCCCGGCACCGGCCGCTCACCGAGCGCGCCCAGCACCAGGTCCACGAGCCGCGACTTGTCGCGATTTCCCACCACGTAATCCACCCCGCGCACGCCCAGCAGACCCTGCGGGTCGACCTCGGCGCCGCAGCCGGTGAACACCACCTTGGCGCCCGGGTTGTCCCGCGACAGGCGGCCAGCCGCCTTGCGGCTCTGGCGATCCGCCTCGTCGGTCACGGTGCAGCTGTTCACGACGCACAGGTCGGCCGAGGACTCGTCCCCGTCCGCAGCCGCGACCCAGCCGCGCTTCCGGAGCTCGGCCTCCAGCACCTGCGTGTCGTGGAAGTTGGCCTTGCAGCCCAGTGTCTTAAGTGAGTAGCTCGGGCTCACGGCAAAACTCCTGCGCTTTCAGTTTCTCGTGCCGGGCCACGAACTCCACCTTGGAGCCTCCCAGCACTTCGCCCGCCTCGTAGAACACCAGCGGTTCGCCGGGAAACAATCCCTGCACCGGCTCGTCAAACTCCACGGCGGCGCGGTCATTCTCGAACAGCACCACCTGGCAGCGCGCCAGACCGGGGTGATTCCTGAGCCGGGCCAGGCAGCGGAAGGTTCCGAGGCGGTCCGTCGGCACAATCCAGTTCGTCTGCGCCACCAGGCAAGAACGGGCCGACAGCTCCTCACGCGAGCCGACCAGCAGCGTCTGCTGGTGCATGTCGTAGCCCAAGGCGTAGTACTCTTCGCCCGGCTGCAGCTGCAGCTCCAGGTCGGCCACGCCGCCCAGCGGGTAGCGAAGCAGGCCCTTGTGGTCCCAGACCACCCGCCCCGTCGAGGTGCGCACCACCCCGGTCGGACGCAGGCTGGCAGGCACCTTGATCTCCAGCCAGGACTGGAATTTGGGGTCCGCCACGAAGCAACGGCCATCGGGCGGGGCATCGAACGAGGTGACGCCCAGGTCGCGTGCCAACCGTTCCACCATCGAGCGCTGGACGCCTCCGACCGGCATCATCAGGCGCCGCAGCTGGTCCTGCTTGAGCCCCGACAGCAGGTGGCTCTGGTCCATGCCCAGGTCGGCAGCCTGGGACAAGCGGAACATGCCCGTGACCGCATCATGGATGATCTGGGCGTAGTGCCCGGTGG
>CANFHS010000057.1 GCA_947446835.1 Bacteriovoracaceae bacterium | reverse complement strand
GTTTCCACGCAGCAGCTCAAGCTCCTCGAGACCGCCGACATCCAGGCGCGCCTCAAGCAGATCAAGCTGCTGATCCTCGACATCGACGGCGTGATGACCGACGGCCGCATCTTCTGGCTCGAAGGCCACGGCTGGACCCGGTACTTCCACATCAAGGACGGCTACGGCCTGAAGCTGCTGATGAAGGCAGGCATCCAGGTGGCCGTCATTTCCGGGGGCGATTCCAAGGACGTGCGGATCCGGATGGAGTTCCTGAAGATCCCCTACGTGTTCCTGGGCGATGAGAACAAGCTCGTGGCGCTGGACAAGATCAAGCAGGCCACCGGGCTCGAGTACGAGCAGATGGCGTTCATGGGCGACGACCTCTACGACATCCCGGTGCTGGAGCGCATGGGCTTCGCGGCCACGGTGCCGCACGCGGTGGATCCGGTGAAGGCCAAGGTGCACTACATCACCGAGGCCCAGGGTGGCTGGGGTGCGGTGCGCGAGGTGGCCGACGCCATCCGCAAGGCCCAGGATCTGGGCCCCTGAGCTTGCGGAGACCAGCCATGAAAAAGATCGGCATCATCGGAATCGGCAAGATGGGCGAAGCCCTGGTCCGGGGCATCCACTCGGCCCAGGCCGACTATTCGCTGGAAGCCACCACGCGCACCGCCGAGGCGGCCAAGGAGGCGCACAAGCGCCTGGGCGTGAAGTGCCACACGGACAACCTGAAGCTGGCGCAGGACTGCGACGTGCTGATCCTGTGCGTGAAGCCGCATCAGGTGGAAGCGGTCCTGACGGCCATTGCCGGGCAGCTGACCTCGCGGCACCTGATCCTGTCGATCTGCGCTTCGATCACCACTTCCCAGATCTCGACCTGGTCGGGTGGCAAGTGCGCCGTGATCCGGGTCATGCCCAACACGCCGGCCTTGATCAACGAGGGCATGACCGTGCTGGCCGCCGGACCCCGGGTCGAGTCCCGTCACCTGAACCTGGCCGAGCAGATTTTCGGCACCGTCGGCAAGACGGCGCGGGTGGAAGAGTCGCTGATGGACGGTGTGACCGGGCTTTCGGGCTGCGGGCCGGCCTACGTGTACATGATCATCGAGGCGTTCTCGGAGGCTGGGGTGAAGGTGGGGTTGCCGCGCAAGACGGCCACTCTCCTGGCGGCCCAGACGCTCTTGGGGGCGTCCCGCATGGTGCTGGAGCGGGGTGAGCACCCGGCTGCCCTGAAGGACGAGGTCACGACTCCGGCCGGCTGCACCATCGACGGGCTCATGGCGCTGGAGGAGGGGGCCTTGCGAGCCACCCTGATCCGGGCGGTCGTAGCGGCCACCGAGCGGTCCCAAAAGCTCCGGGGAAACTGATTTAAGATCAATTAGTTGGGTCCCTTGGCTTTTTCGACTTCAAATACGATAATAGAAGTCGTATATAGGGTTCGATGTTCAGCCTTGAAGTCGGACTCAGGCTGTCGTAGATCCTCGGGACTTTCCATGATCAAGTTGAACCGGACCTCTGAATACGGGTTGATTGCACTGCGTCATATCAACCGAAAGCGTGTGACGGATCCGACGGGCGTGACCAGCGCCCGCGAGATCGCGGACACCTATGGTCTGCCCTTTGAGATCACCGCCAAGACCTTGCAACGTCTCAAGGACAAGGGCCTCATCCATTCGGCCCAGGGCGCTCGCGGCGGATACACGCTGCAGCGACTCCTCGAAGAGGTCACACTGGCCGAGTTCATCGAGATGATGGAAGGACCCGCCTCGATCGTCCAATGCGCGGGTGCCGGCATGGATGGCAAGAGCAGCGGAAGCTGCGAATACTCCACCCGCTGCGAGATCCAGAGCCTGATGGCGCAGCTCAATCAGCGGATGATCGGGTTCCTGTCGGAAATCCGCCTGGCCGAGCTGGCCCAGGCCACGCCGGCTCTCGTGGAAAAGCAGCACTGAGTTTTTGGAGACCCCGTTTTTTATGAAGTTCCCCATCTACCTCGATTATCACGCGACAACCCCTGTGGATCCGGAAGTGCTGAAGACGATGCTTCCGTACTTCACCGACGTCTTCGGCAACGCCGCCAGCCGGAACCATGAGTTCGGCTGGACCGCCGAGGCCGCCGTCGAAAAGGCGCGCAGCCAGATCGCGGCGCTGATCGGCGCCAGCGACAAGGAAATCATCTTCACCTCGGGCGCCACCGAATCCAACAACCTGGCCATCCTGGGCGTGGCCGAGATGTACAAGGACAAGGGCAAGCACATCATCACCTCGCCCATCGAGCACAAGGCGGTGCTGGACACCTGCCAGGCCCTGGCCCAGAAGGGCTACGAGATCACCTACCTGCCGGTGGACTCCACCGGCCGTGTCAGCGCCGAGGACGTGCGGAACGCCATCCGGCCGGACACGCTCCTGGTCTCGGTCATGTTCGCCAACAACGAGATCGGCTCCATCAACCCGATGGCCGAGATCGGCAAGGTCTGCAAGGAGAAGGGCGTCTTCTTCCACACCGATGCAGTCCAGGCGGCCGGCAAGGTCGAAATCGACGTGGCCGCGATGGGCATCGACCTGCTGTCGCTGACGGCGCACAAGATCTACGGACCCAAGGGCGTGGGCGCCCTGTATGTGCGCCGCAAGGCCCCGCGCGTGCGGCTCTCGCCCATCCTCCACGGCGGCGGCCACGAGCGCGGCATGCGCTCGGGCACCCTGAACGTGCCGGGCATCGTGGGCTTCGGCAAGGCGGCCGAGCTGGCCAGGCGCCTCATGCCGGAAGAGACGGCGCGCCTGAAGCGCCTGCGTGACCGGATGTGGGACGCGATCCGCGCCGAGCTCGACGAGGTCTACCTCAACGGGCATCCCACTGAACGCCTGCCCAACAACCTCAACGTCAGCTTCGCCTTCGTGGAAGGCGAATCGATGATGATGGGGATGAAGGAGCTGGCCGTTTCCTCCGGATCGGCCTGCACCTCGGCCTCGCTCGAACCGTCCTACGTGCTGAAGAGCATCGGCGTGGGCGACGACCTGGCGCACACCTCCATCCGTTTCGGCCTGGGCCGGTTCACCACCGAGGAAGAGGTGGATTTCGCCTGCCGCAAGGTCATCGCGACCGTCAAGAAACTCCGGGACCTCTCGCCGCTGTACGAGATGGTCAAGGAAGGCATCGACCTGAAGTCGATCGCCTGGACCGGACACCACTGAGAAAACCCCAGGAGTCAGAATCCATGGCCTACACCAACAAAGTCATCGACCACTACGAGAACCCCCGCAACGTGGGATCGCTCGACAAGAACAAGTCCAACGTGGGCACCGGCCTGGTGGGCGCGCCCGAATGCGGCGACGTCATGAAGCTCCAGGTCGAGGTCGACGAACAGACCCACATCATCACCGACGCCAAGTTCAAGACTTTCGGCTGCGGCTCGGCCATCGCCAGCTCATCGCTGGCCACCGAGTGGCTGAAGGGCAAGACCGTCGAGGAAGCCCTGGCCATCAAGAACACCCAGATCGTCGAGGAGCTGTCGCTTCCCCCGATCAAGATCCACTGTTCGGTGCTGGCCGAGGACGCCATCAAGGCGGCCATCGGCGACTACCTGGACAAGAAGAAGAAGAGCGCGGGGTGATGCCATGATCGTCATTTCTGACAACGCGGTGAAGGAGATCAAGCGGATCCAGGACAGCGATCCGGCGAACTCGAGCGCCGTGGTCCGTGTCCAGGTTGCCGGTGGCGGCTGCTCGGGCATGAGCTACAAGCTGGGCTTCGAGAACGAGGCTCCGAAGGAAACCGACAAGGTTTTCGAGCGCGATGGCGTGAAAGTGGTTGTCGACTCCAAGAGCTTCCTGTTCCTGAGCGGTACCGAGCTGGACTTCTCGGGTGGCCTGAACGGCACCGGTTTCACCTTCAACAATCCCAACGCGAAGCGGACCTGTGGTTGTGGCTCCAGCTTCTCCGTCTGACACCAGCTCCGGCGTTCCGGTCGGCTGCGCCGACTGCGGAAGGCCTCTCCAGGGAGAGGCGGCCCCCCACCTGTGCGGGGCCTGCGGAGTGCCGCAACCCGTCCGGACGGACGAGGCGGCCGATCCCTTCGCCGCGCTCGGCGTGGCGCGCTCGTTCCGGATTGAGCTGGCGCCACTCGAAAAGCGCTTCTATGCGCTGTCCCGCGCGCTTCACCCGGACCGGTTCCCGGGCAAGGGCGCCGTGGCCGTGCAGCGTTCGGTGGAGCGCATGAGCCTGGTCAACCAAGCCTACCGCACCTTGAAGGACGTGGGCCTGCGTCGCGAGGCCCTGCTGGCGCTGGAGGGCTTCCCGACTTCGGGCGGCAAGATGCCCATGGAGCTGGCCGAGAGCTGGTTTGACCTGCAGGATGCCCTGGCCGAGGGCACCGAGAGCTCGCGCTTCAAGCTGCAGGCTTTCGAGACGGAGCTGCACGAGTTCCAGGAAGTCCGCGAGGCCCGGCTGCGTTCTCTCGAGGACCGCTGGGAGGCCGACCGGGCGCCCGGAGCGCTCCAGGCGCTGGCCACCGAGGTCGGCGTCGGCGCTTATCTCAAATCCCTGGAGCGCGACGTGGTTCGCATCCGTGAACGGCTTCGGGGTCAGGCATCGTGAGCCGGGCCGTGGACTCGCCGATCGTCGGCATTGATCTGGGGACGACCCATAGCCTGGTGGCCGTGGTCCAGGACGGAGTGCCCCGTGTGCTGCCCACCCGCGAAGGGCGCAACCTGCTGCCGTCGGTGGTGAATTTCCAGGACGGAAGGCCGGTGGTGGGCTTTGCGGCCCGCGGCTGCAAGATCACCGATGCCAGCCACACCGTGTACTCGGCCAAGCGGCTCCTGGGCCGGGGCTTCGAGGACCTCAAGGACCTGGCAGGCCAGCTGCCGTATCGCATCGAGCCGGGCGAAGGCGTGGTGCGGATTTCAGTGGAGGGTCGCAGCACCACGGCCATCGAGATCTCGGCACTGATCCTGCGCGAGCTCAAGCTTTCGGCCGAAGCCAGCCTGGGCTGCGCCGTGAGCCGCGCGGTGATCACGGTGCCGGCGTACTTCAACGATGCCCAGCGCCAGGCCACCCGCACGGCGGGCCGTCTGGCGGGCCTCGAGGTGCTCCGCATCGTGAACGAGCCGACCGCGGCCGCCCTGGCCTACGGACTGGATCGCAAGCGCGAGGGGCTGATCGCCGTTTACGATCTGGGGGGCGGCACCTTCGATGTGTCGATCCTCAAGCTGCACGAAGGCATCTTCGAAGTGCTGTCCACCAACGGCAACACCGGGCTGGGCGGCGACGACCTGGACCGCGCGCTGGCGGCGGTCTGCGCGCGCGAGCTTCGCGCGGAGCATGGCCTGGACGCGCACGCGGACCTGGATTTCTGGGCCGCGCTGCTGGAACGTTGCGAGGCCGCCAAGATCCGCCTGTCGGAGGCCGCGTCGGCGCTCATCGAGCTGCCCCTGCCCGGAGGCAAGGGCGTGTACCGCCGCACCCTGGATCGCGCCGAGTTCGAGGCACTGGTCCGGCCCGTGCTGGAGCCCACCCGGGCGTCCTGCCTGCAGGCCCTGGCGGACGCGGGCCTTCGGCGCGAAGACCTGTCGGATGTGGTGCTGGTGGGCGGGCCCACCCGCCTTTCGGTGGTGCAGGACTTTGCCCGCCAGGTGTTTGGCCGAGAACCCAACACGTCGATGCATCCGGACGAGGTGGTGGCCCAGGGGGCTGCCATCCAGGCCGACATCCTGGCCGGAAACAACCCGGACCTGCTGCTGCTGGACGTGGTGCCGCTGTCGCTCGGGATCGAGACCTATGGCGGGCTGATGTCGCCCCTCATTCCGCGCAACACGCGGATTCCGGCTTCGGCCCAGGAAACCTTCACGACCTTCGTGGACCACCAGACCGCCGTCGACATCCACGTGCTCCAGGGTGAGCGCGAGCGGGTCGAGGACAACCGCAGCCTGGCCCGGTTCAAGCTCAAGGGCATCACGCCGCTGCCGGCGGGCTTGCCGCGGGTCCAGGTCCAGTTCCTGATCGATGCCGACGGCATCCTGCAGGTCTCGGCCAAGGACCTTCGCGACGGTCACGAGCAGTCGGTCGAGGTGCGCCCGTCATTCGGCCTGAGCGACGCCGAGGTGGAGCGCATGCTTCGCGAGCGCGAGGCCGGCGCGGAGGCCGACCGCAGCTTCCGGACCCTGGTCGACGCGCGCACCGAAGCCGAGCCTGTGCTGCGGGCCTGCCAGCGCAGCTTCCCGGATGGCCGCCACCTGCTGTCCGAAGAGGAGGCCCGGAATGTGGAGGCCCGGATGGAGACGCTCCAGGCCGCCATGGTGGGCAATGATCCGGAAAAAATCAGGCAGGAGTCCTTCCTGCTCGACCAAGCCAGCCGGAAACTGGCAGATCTGCTGGTCAGGGCCGCCCTGACCCGGCCCAAGGTTTGAGGAATTCCATGCCCAAAGTCACCTTTCTGCCGATGAACACCGTTTGTGAAGCCAAGGCCGGGGAGAGCATCCTCGATGTGGCCATCCAGAACGACGTGCCGCTCCAGCATGCGTGCGGCGGTTTCTGCGCCTGCACCACCTGCCACGTCATCGTGGTCGAGGGAGCGCAGAACCTGGCCCCCATGGAAGAGGCCGAAGAAGAGCGCATCGAGCACGCGGACGGGGTGGGGCTTCAGTCCCGCCTGGGTTGCCAGGCCCAGGTGCGGGGTGATGTGACCGTCCAGGTCGTGAATCAGGGATATTGATCTATTTGGTCAGGTATTGACTCCCGGCGGAAGCTGGGTTATCTGCGGCCGTATGAGTCGCTGGCTTTTCCTGGTTCTGGGTCTGGTGTTCGGTACCCTGGTTTCGGCGGTTGCCCGTGCCCAGGTGGCAGCCGATGTCTACGGGTTCATGACCGATGAGCGGGGCATCACTTTCCAGGTCCAGTCCAACGGCTGCACGATCAAGAAGGATTTCGTGCTCGACGTCATGGAGATGCCTCCTATCGAGGTTTCCGAGATCCGGCTCATTCGCCGGCGCACCGACCCCTGCAAAGGCTGGAAAGAGCGGGGCGCCCGCATCTTTTATTCCTGGAAAGAGGTAGGCCTGCTTCCGGGAGTCCAGTTCCAGATCACCAACCCAGGCGCCGTCCAGAACGTCCCGCAGTCTCTCCCGCCGCGCTGAAGCGTTTCATTGACCCGGTGGGTGGTCCGCCGTCATCCTGAAGGGGATGACGTCCCTCGTTCATTCCAGCTGGATTTCGTTGGCCTTGGGCTTGACCGGGTTGGCTTGGGCCGCGGGCCCCGAGCAGCCGCCTGTGATCCACGTGGTGCCCCTGGACGCCGAGGTCGACGCCCGCGAACTGGCGGGCCCGGGCGTGGTGGTGGAGCCGCCCCCGAGTCCCCGCTCCAGCCCCAGGGCGGATGCGCTCCTGCCGGTGGTCGAGCGCGAGCGCCTGCTGAAGGGCGTGGGCCTGGATCAGGCCCTGGCGGGCTGGGATGAGCTGGAACGGGACCTGCTCGTGCAACGGGCCAGGACCCAGGAACCCCAGGCGCTGGCGGCGCACTATCCCGGGCTCCCGGCAGCGGCATTGCAGAAGCTCCGGCAGCAGCTTCGGGCAAGGAGAACCCGGTGAGCCTGGCACGAGGTTCGAGGGCCTGGCTTGCGCTGGCGGGTGTGCTGCTGGGGTGGAGCGCCGCCGCCCGCGCCGACGAAGACGTGATCGTGTTCGTGGATCTGAACCGGGCTCCGGCCGAGATCCGTGAGGCGCAGCGCGCGGCCGACCAGCGCGGGCAGAAGCTCGTGGTGTTCCCGGACCCGGCCAGCCGGGTCTGGGCCGACGTGGGCGCCTTCAAGGGTTTCCTCCAGCAGCTGGTCCGCAAGGATCAGCATCCGGTCGCCTTGATCTTTTCGGGTCATTCGGGCGGCAAGAGCTTTTTCGGTGAACGCGGAAACCTGTCCCTCAAGGAGGTCAAGCAGGCCTTCCAGGCCGTGCCCAAACTGCCGGACCAGAGTGCCCTCCGCGACTCCGTGCGCTCGGTCTACCTGTTCGGCTGCTACACCGGCACCTTCGGTTCGGTCCGGCTGTGGCGCGAGCAGTTCCCGAAGGCGGGCGTCCTGGTGGGCTTCGAGCAGTCCGCACCGAGCAAGGCCCAGACGGCCTCTTCCGCGCTGATCGGCGACCTGGTGGCGCGCGAGCAGCAGCTGACCCAGAAGCGGGACCTGAAGGCCGTCGAAAAGCTTTTCCGCGAAATCCAGTACTCCAACCAGGTCAGCCTGGCCGTATGCCTCAATGACCAGTACGTCAGCCAAAGCGCCCGCCTGAACTTCCAGGAATACACGAAGCACTGCCCGCGCGAGGTGTTCCAGAGCCTCCGGGTCACCTGCAAGCAGCTCTATTTTCCCTACCTGACCTGCGATCCGGGCTTCGAGGACCTTCCCACCGACACCCACAGCTCGGTGCTTCGCGACGTCTACAACCGCCTCAGGCGCTACGAGCACTGCGAGCGCGAATTCATGTCCATGGCGTTGCCCTCGCCCGAGGATGTGGTGCGCCTCATCTTTTTCAGGAACGTGGTTTCGAACTTCGAGATGTACTTCCGGCCCGAACTGGAAAAGGCACGCGCGGCCTGGGCCCGGGTCATGGCCCGCAAGAAGGGGGGCGACGGTACCTGGAAGACCTTCCCGGATCTGACCACCTTGAATCGGGCCAGGTTCCTCGAGTTCCAGACCGCGTTGGAACACGAGGTGGACCGGTTGGCGGATGCCAAGACCCCGCCCACGGGCGAAGAGGCCCGCGATCTGGCGATCCTGGAGCAGGCCTGGAGGCCCATGGAAAACCTGCTGCGCTGGCCCTCGGGCCGGTGCGTGCCGTTCAACTGGGTGGAGCCGGCCCGCAGTCGCCAGGAGCTCGAGTCCGTCAATTCGGACTGCCATTAGACCTCCGGGCCGTTGTAAAACTGGAGTCATGAAGAGCTTCCGGGGTTCAGCGTTGCTTTCGGGTCTTTGCCTCCTGTTCGTGACGGCCACCGCCTGGGGTGGGCCCTCCCGCAGCTTCAGCTTCCGGCTGCCGGGCGAGCCCGAGACCCTGGACTGGAACAAGGCGCACACCACCATCGAGACCAACCTGCTGGTCAACCTGATGGAAGGCCTGCTCACTTTCGATGAGAAGATGCGCGTCGCCCCGGCCCTCGCGCAGAGCTGGGAAGTGAGCGCGGATGGCCGTACCTACACGTTCCACCTGCGCCCGGGGGTCAAATGGTCCGACGGCGTGCCCCTTCGTGCCCAGGACTTCGTGGCCAGCTGGAAGCGCCTCTTGAGTCCGCTGACGGCGGCTTCGTATGCCTACCTGCTCTTCGATGTGGAGGGCGCCGAGTTCTACAACAAGGGTGCCTTGACCGATTTCAACCAGGTGGGTGTCCGCGCCGTGGACGACCAGACCTTCCGGGTCAAGCTGCTGCGGCCCGTGGCCCACTGGCTCTACATCCCCACGTTCTGGGTCACATTCCCCATCCGCGAGGAGCTGATCGACAAGTACGGAAGCGCCTGGGAAAAGCCCGGCAAGATGGTGACCGTGGGGCCCTACACGCTTTCATCCTACGACCTGGACTCCAAGCTGGTGCTCAAGGCCAACCCGCTTTACTGGGGCAAGCGCGGCAACGTCGAGGAGATCGTGGCCCGCATCGTGAAGGATGATTCGACGGCCTTGAACCTGTACGAGACCAGCAAGCTCGATTTCCTGACCCACCTTTCGACGGTCGATCTGCAGCGGCTGTCCGGCCGCAAGGACTTCCGGGTTTTTCCGTACCTGAAGACGGGCTACCTGGGTTTTGCGCTGAACAATTACCCGGTGGCAAACGTCCACCTGCGGCGCGCGGTGGCGCAGGCCATCGACAAGGGCCAGATTTCCAGGATCCTGCACGCGGGCCATGCGCAGGCGGGCTCGTTCGTGCCGCCCGGAGTGCTGGGCCACGACCCGGGCCTGGGGCTGCGCTTTGATCCGGTGGCGGCCAGGCGCGAGCTGAAGCTGGCGGGCCTGGATCCGTCCCGTCCGTTGCAGCTCGAGCTGCTGCTGCCCAACTGGGATCTGGAACTCACCCTCGGGCAGTTCGTGCAGGAGCAGCTCAAGAAGAACCTGGGCCTGACCGTGGTGCTGCAGCCGTTCGACCACAAGACGTTCCGCTCGAACCTGGATCTGCACGCTTACGCGGTTTTTGCGGGCAGCTGGGCCGCGGACTTCCCGGACCCGGACAACTTCCTGTCCGTGTTCCTTTCGGGCGCGGGCAACAACCGCTCGACCTGGAAGAACGAGAAATACGACGAGCTGGTCCTGGGTGCCCGCGACGCGATGAACCTGGAGTTCCGCAAACGCAGCTACCGCGAGGCGCAGCAGCTGCTGCTGGAGCGCGAGGTCGTGCTCGTGCCGCTGTACTACGAGTCCAACCTGGGCCTCGTGAAGCCCGTGGTCCAGGGTCTGCACCTGAACCCGCTGAATTACCTGTACCTGAAGGATCTGGTGCTCAGCCCCTGAGAATCCTCAATCGCGGTAGAGGGTCCTGGGATCCAGCCAATCCCGCAGGCCGTCGCCCGCGAAGTTGAAGGCCAGCAGGGTCAGGAACAGGGTCGCGCCCGGGAACAGGATGAGGTGCGGGTAGCTTTGCATGGCCCGGAAGCCTTCGGCTGCGAGGGTTCCCCAGCTGGAGTAGGGGGGCTGGAGGCCCAGGCCGATGAACGACAGGAAACTCTCGGCCATGATGTTGGTGGGGATCTGGAAGGTCAGCGAGACCAGGATCGGCCCCCAGAGGTTCGGCAGCACGTGCCGGAGCACGACCTCATGTCCGCCCAGGCCCAGGGCGCGCGCCGACTCGACGTACGCGAATTCCCGCGCCTGCAGCACCTGGCTCCGCACCAGGCGGGCCTGGGTCACCCAGCTCACCACACCGATGGCCAGCGCGATGCCCAGGAACCCGCGTCCCAGCACCAGCCCGATCAGGATGGCCAGGAGGAGCGAGGGAAAGCTGTAGAACAGGTCCACCACGCGCATCAGGAGGCGATCCACCCAGCCGCCCCGCCAGCCTGCCCACGCTCCCGTGGCAATGCCCAGGACCAGTGAAAACACGGCTGTCACCGCACCGACGGCCAGCGATAGCCGCGCGCCGTAGACGGTGCGCGACCACATGTCGCGCCCCAGGAGGTCGGTCCCCATCCAGTGCAGCGCCGAGGGACCCTGCAGGCGCGCATCGATGTTCTGCGCCTCGTAGGAATAGCGGGTCACCCAGGGCGCCGCCGCGGCCAGCAGGGTGATCACTGCCAGGAAGACACTCGCCACCAGGGCGGGCCGATTGCGGACGAAACGGCCAACGCCGCGACGGTTCCGGATCAGCCAGAGGGGAAACCGGACGCGCGCCATCTCAGGCGTCCTCCAGGCGGATGCGCGGATCGATCCAGGCCGCGGCCAGATCCACGGCCAGATTCGCCAGCATGAGCAGCACGGCGTAAAAAAGCGTCACTCCCATCACCAGCGGGTAGTCGCGGTTGATGACGGCGCTGACGAAGTGCTTTCCCAGGCCCGGAATCTGGAAGACGGTTTCGACCAGGAACGAGCCCGTGACCAAGCTGGCCGCCAGCGGGCCCAGCAGCGTGATGACGGGCACGAGCGAGTTCCGGAGGGCGTGCTTGAAGAGCACCCGGCCCTCGGGCAGCCCCTTGCCCTGCGCCGTGCGGATGTAGTCTGACTGCAGCGACTCGATGAGGGTCGCGCGCGTGAGGCGTGCGATCAGGGCCAGGGGCCGGAGCGCCAGCGTGAGGGCGGGCAGCACGACCGCCTCGGGGCCCTCCCAGAGGGCGGCCGGGAGCCAGCCCAGCCTGAGCGAAAACACCAGCACGAGCAGGCTGGCCACCAGGTAGGAGGGCAG